>NZ_JBEHZD010000047.1:0-25191 GCF_040240285.1 Streptomyces sp. HSW2009
GGTCACCCTCGTCGACCTGGAACGGCGCTGCACCACCGGCGGGGTGGGCGGCGCCGGGGGCCCCCGCTCCGCGCTACAGCGGCCCCCCCCCCCCCCCCCCCCCCCCCCCCCCCCCGCGCCCCCCGGGCCCCCCCCCCCCCCCCCCCCCCCCCCCCCCCCCCCCGCGCCCGCCCGCCCCCCCGGGGGGGGGGGGGGGGCCCCCGGGCCCGAAAGCCTTCCTACGGCGCCGATGGCCGGTCAGCACGGGGCGCCCACCGACCGGACGCCGGCGCGAGCCCAAGCTGGGCCCGGAGCCGAACCAGTCAGAGCCGGGCCGCAGGGCCAGGGCCAGGCCACAGCGCTGCGCAGCGCCGGGCGGGAGCTACCGTACGAAGACCCCCGCATCCCCGGCCAGTTCCAGGAAGTACTGCGGCGCGACGCCCAGCACCAGCGTGACCGCGACCCCGATGGCGATCGCCGACGAGGTCAGCACGCTCGGCACCGCGACCGTGGGGCCGTCCGCCCGGGGCTCGCTGAAGAACATCAGCACGATGACCCGGATGTAGAAGAACGCGGCGATGGCCGACGACACCACACCCACCACGACCAGCGCGCCCGCGCCGCCCTCCGCCGCCGCCTTGAAGACCGCGAACTTGCCGGCGAAGCCCGAGGTGAGCGGGATGCCGGCGAAGGCCAGCAGGAAGACCGCGAAGACCGCGCCGACCAGCGGCGAACGCCGGCCGAGCCCGGCCCACTTCGACAGGTGGGTGGCCTCGCCGCCCGCGTCCCGCACCAGCGTGACCACGGCGAACGCGCCCAGCGTCACGAAGGAGTAGGCCGCCAGGTAGAAGAGGACCGAGGAGACGCCCTGCTCGTTGGTGGCGATGACGCCCGCCAGGATGAAGCCGGCGTGGGCGATGGAGGAGTACGCGAGCAGCCGCTTCATGTCGGTCTGGGTGACCGCGACGATCGCACCGCCCAGCATGGTGACGATGGCCACCCCCCACATCACCGGACGCCAGTCCCACCGCAGCCCCGGCAGCACCACGTACAACAGGCGCAGCAGCGCGCCGAAGGCCGCGACCTTGGTGGCCGCCGCCATGAAGCCGGTGACCGGGGTCGGAGCGCCCTGATAGACGTCCGGGGTCCACATGTGGAACGGCACCGCGCCGACCTTGAAGAGCAGCCCCATCAGCACCATCGCGCCGCCGATCAGCAGCAGTGCGTCGTTGCCCATCGTCTGGGCCAGCGCCGGAGTGATGTCGGCGACCTCGCCGTCGACCACGTCGGCGATCCGGCCGTAGCTGACCGAGCCCGCGTACCCGTACAGCAGGGCGATGCCGAACAGCAGGAACGCCGAGGAGAACGCGCCGAGGAGGAAGTACTTGACCGCCGACTCCTGTGACATGAGCCGCTGGCGGCGGGCCAGCGCGCACAGCACGTACAGCGGCAGCGAGAACACCTCAAGGGCGACGAACAGCGTCAGCAGGTCGTTGGCCGAGGGGAAGACCAGCAGCCCGGCGACCGCGAACATCAGCAGCGGGAAGACCTCGGTGGTGGTGAAGCCGGCGCGGGTGGCCTCCCGCTCCGCGTCGCCGCCGGGCACCGCCGCGGCCTGGGCCGCGAACGAGTCCACCCGGTTGCCGTGCGCCGCCGGATCGAGCCTGCGTTCCGCGAAGGTGAAGACCGCGACCAGCGAGACCAGCAGGATGGTGCCCTGGAGGAAGAGCGCCGGGCCGTCCACCGCGATGGCGCCCTCCGCCGCGACCCGCGCCTTGCTGGTGCCGTAGTCGCCGACGGCCAGGCCGATGACGGCGGCGAACGCGGCGGCGACGCCCAGCACGCTGGTGAACAACTGCGCCCCGTACCGCGCCTTGCGGGGCAGCAGCGCCTCGATCAGTACGCCCACGATGGCCGCGCCGAGAATGATCAGCGTGGGTGAGAGCTGGCCGTACTCGATGTGCGGCGCCTCGAACTTCTGCGGCGACTCGGCCGCCGTGGTCCACAGGCTGTGGACCGTTCCGGGATCTGCCACGGCGCTCACTTCGCGGCCTCCACCTCATGTGCGGGGACATCGGGCTTGGGGTCCTGCTTGTCGACCACGGACAGGGTGTGGCCCACGGCCGGGTCGACCATCTCGGTGATCGGCTTCGGATAGACGCCGAGGAAGACCAGCAGGGCGATCAGCGGGACCACCACGGTCAGCTCGCGCGCCTTCAGGTCGGGCATGTTCTCCACGCCCGCCTTGACCGGGCCCGTCATCGTGCGCTGGTAGAGGACCAGTACGTACAGCGCGGCGAGCACGATCCCGACGGTGGCGACGATGCCGATCGCCGGATAGCGGCTGAAGGTGCCGACCAGCACCAGGAACTCGCTGACGAACGGGGCGAGCCCCGGCAGCGACAGGGTGGCCAGACCGCCGATCAGGAAGGTGCCGGCGAGGACCGGGGCCACCTTCTGCACCCCGCCGTAGTCGGCGATCAGCCGCGAGCCGCGGCGGCTGATCAGGAAGCCGGCGACCAGCAGCAGGGCGGCCGTGGAGATCCCGTGGTTAAGCATGTACAGCGTCGCACCGCTCTGCCCCTGGCTGGTCATCGCGAAGATGCCCATGATGATGAAGCCGAAGTGCGAGATCGAGGCGTACGCCACCAGCCGTTTGATGTCCCGCTGACCGACCGCGAGCAGCGCCCCGTACAGGATGCTGATCACCGCGAGCACCAGGATCACCGGCGTCGCCCACTTGCTGGCCTCCGGGAAGAGTTGGAGGCAGAAGCGGAGCATCGCGAACGTGCCGACCTTGTCGACCACCGCGGTGATCAGCACGGCGACCGGCGCGGTGGACTCGCCCATCGCGTTCGGCAGCCAGGTGTGCAGCGGCCACAGCGGGGCCTTCACCGCGAAGGCGAAGAAGAAGCCGAGGAACAGTAGCCGTTCGGTGTTGGTGGAGATGGACAGTTCGCCGCTGGCCCGGGCCTCCGCGATCTGTTGCAGCGAGAAGGTACCGCTGCCCAGGTCGTCGGCGGTGACCGCGTACAGACCGATGACGGCGGCCAGCATGATCAGCCCGCCCGCCAGGTTGTACAGCAGGAACTTGACCGCCGCGTAGCTGCGCTGGGTGGCCGTCTCGCTCTCCGACAGCGCGCCGGCCCGGTCGCCGAAGCCGCCGATGAGGAAGTACATCGGGATCAGCATGGCTTCGAAGAAGACGTAGAACAGGAAGACGTCGGTGGCCTCGAAGGAGAGGATCACCATCGCCTCGACCAGCAGGATCAGGGCGAAGAAGCCCTGGGTGGGGCGCCACCGGCCGTGGCTGATGGACTCGGCCTCCGCGGCGCCGCCCACCGCGCCGCCGGCGCCGTCGGCCGGCTCCGGCGGGTCCGCGTCGTGCCACCCGGCGAGCATCACGAAGGGGATGAGCAGCGCGGTGAGCGCGACCAGCACCACTCCGATGCCGTCCACCCCGAGTTCGTACCGCACGCCGAAGTCCGCGATCCAGGCGTGCGACTCGGCGAGTTGGTAGGTGTCGTTGCTGTCCGGGTCGAAGCGGATCAGGGTGGCCGCCGCGAACGCCAGGGTGGCCAGCGAGAACAGCAGGGCCACCCACTTGGCCGCGGTGCGCTGCGCGGCGGGAACGGCGGCGGTGACGATGGCGCCGGCCGCCGGCACCACGGCCGTGGCCGTCAGCAGGGGAAATGACATGTCAGACCGCCCTCATCAGCAGGGTCGCGGCGATCAGGACCGCCGTACCGCCGAACATCGAGACCGCGTAGCTGCGCGCGAAGCCGTTCTGCATCCGCCGCAGCCGCCCGGACAGTCCGCCGACCGAGGCCGCCGTGCCGTTCACGACGCCGTCCACCAGCTTGTGGTCGACGTAGACCAGGCTGCGCGTCAGGTGCTCCCCGCCGCGCACCAGGACCACGTGGTTGAAGTCGTCCTGGAGCAGGGCGCGGCGGGCGGCGCGGGTGAGCAGCGAGCCGCGCGGGGCGACCCGCGGGACCGGCTTGCGCCCGTACTGCGACCAGGCGAGCGCGACGCCGACGACGAGCACCACGACGGTGGAGGCCGTGACGGTGGCCGCGCTCAGCGGCGAGTCGCCGTGGTCGTGCCCGGTGACCGGCTCAAGCCAGTGCACGAACCGGTCGCCGACGCTGAACAGCCCGCCCGCGAAGACCGAGCCGAAGGCCAGCACGATCATGGGGATGGTCATCGACTTGGGCGACTCGTGCGGGTGCGGCTCGGCGTGCTCGCCGCGGGTCTCGGCGGCCGGCTCGGCGCCCGGCGCCGCGGGCGCGGCGGGCGAGGGAGTCGCCGTCTTGCGCCAGCGCTCCTCGCCGAAGAAGGTCAGCAGCATCACGCGGGTCATGTAGTACGCGGTGATGGCCGCGCCGAGCAGGGCCGTGCCGCCCAGAATCCAGCCCTCGGTGCCGCCCTTGGCGAACGCCGCCTCGATGATCTTGTCCTTGGAGAAGAAGCCGGACAGACCGGGGAAGCCGATGATCGCCAGATAGCCGAGGCCGAAGGTGATGAAGGTGACCGGCATGTACTTCCGCAGGCCGCCGTACTTGCGCATGTCGACCTCGTCGTTCATCCCGTGCATCACGGAACCCGCGCCGAGGAAGAGGCCGGCCTTGAAGAAGCCGTGCGTGACCAGGTGCATGATCGCGAAGACGTAGCCGATGGGGCCGAGGCCGGCGGCCAGGATCATGTACCCGATCTGCGACATGGTCGAGCCGGCCAGGGCCTTCTTGATGTCGTCCTTGGCGCAACCGACGATGGCGCCGAAGATCAGGGTGACCGCGCCGACGGTGACCACCGCGGTCTGCGCGTCGGGCGCGGCGTTGAAGATCGCGCCGGAGCGGGTGATCAGGTAGACGCCGGCGGTGACCATGGTGGCGGCGTGGATGAGGGCCGAGACCGGGGTCGGGCCCTCCATCGCGTCCCCCAGCCAGGACTGGAGCGGCACCTGCGCCGACTTGCCGCACGCCGCGAGCAGCAGCATCAGCCCGATCGCGGTCAGCTTGCCCTCGCCGGTCTCGCCGGTCGCCGCCAACACCGGCCCGAAGGCGAAGGTGCCGAAGGTGGTGAACATCAGCATGATCGCGATGGACAGGCCGACGTCGCCGACCCGGTTGACCAAGAACGCCTTCTTGGCCGCCGTGGCCGCGCTCGGCTTGTGCTGCCAGAAGCCGATCAGCAGGTACGAGGCGAGGCCGACGCCCTCCCAACCGACGTACAGCAGCAGGTAGTTGTCGGCGAGGACGAGCAGCAGCATCGCGGCGAGGAACAGGTTGAGGTAGCCGAAGAAGCGCCGGCGCCGCTCGTCGTGCTCCATGTAGCCGATCGAGTACAGGTGGATCAGCGTGCCCACGCCCGTGATCAGCAGGACGAAGGTCATCGACAACTGGTCGAGCTGGAAGGCGACGTCCGCCTGGAAGCCCTCGACCGGAATCCAACTGAAGAGGTGCTGGTGCATGGCCCGGTGGTGCTCGTCCTCGCCCAGCATGTCGAAGAAGAGCAGTGCGCCGATGGCGAAGGAGGCCGCGGCGAGCAGGGTGCCGAGCCAGTGGCCGACGCGGTCCAGCCGCTTGCCGCCGCACAGCAGCACGCCCGCGCCGATCAGTGGCGCCGCGATGAGCCATCCGATGAGGTTCTCCACTGTCGCTACCCCTTACAGCTTCATCAGGCTGGCGTCGTCGACCGAGGCCGAGTGGCGGGAGCGGAAGATCGACACGATGATCGCGAGGCCGATGACGACCTCGGCCGCGGCGACGACCATCGTGAAGAAGGCCACGATCTGTCCGTCGAGGTTCCCGTGCATCCGGGAGAAGGTGACGAACGCCAGGTTGCAGGCGTTCAGCATCAGCTCGATGCACATGAACACGACGATCGCGTTCCGCCGGATCAGCACCCCCGTCGCGCCGATGGTGAACAACAGGGCGGCCAGGTAGAGGTAGTTGACCGGGTTCATTTGACCTCCTCCTCGGCCTTGACCGGGTCGGCGGCCGAGGCGGCCGACCCGTTGCGGGCGGACGGTGTGCGCGCACCGGCCGGGCCGCCCTCGGCGTCCCCGGAGCGCTCAAGCCACTCCTCGGAGCGCTGTTCCAGTGCGGCGAGCTCGGCCAGCGCGGCGCCGGACACGTCGCGGATCTGGCCCCGGCCGCGCAGCGTGGCGTTGACCGTCTGTTCGGACGGGGTGCCGTCGGGCAGCAGACCGGGGACGTCCACGGCGTTGTGCCTGGCGTAGACGCCGGGCGCGGGCAGCGGGGTGAGCTGGCGGCCCTCGCGAATCCGGTGGGTCGCCAACTCGCGCTGGGTCTTCGCGCGTTCGGTGCGCTCGCGGTGGGTGAGCACCATCGCGCCGACCGCCGCGGTGATCAGCAGGGCGCCGGTGATCTCGAACGCGAAGACGTACTTGGTGAAGATGAGCTCCGCCAGGCCCTCGACGTTGCCGCCGGCGTTGGCCTGGCCAAGGCCCTCGGAGGTCTTCAGCGAGGCGTTGCCGATGCCGGCGACCAGCAGGATGCCGAAGCCGAGGCCGCAGCCGGCGGCCAGCCACCGCTGCCCCTTGATCGTCTCCTTGACGGAGTCGGCCGCGGTGACGCCGACGAGCATCACGACGAAGAGGAAGAGCATCATGATCGCGCCGGTGTAGACGACGATCTGCACGACGCCGAGGAAGTACGCGCCGTTGGCGAGGTAGAAGACCGCCAGGATGATCATGGTCCCGGCGAGCGAGAGGGCGGAGTGCACCGCCTTCTTCAGCAGGATGGTGGCGAGCGCGCCGAGCACGGCGACGGTGCCCAGAATCCAGAACTGGACGGCCTCGCCGGTGGAGGTGGTGGAGGCCGCCGCGGCCAGTGTGCTCACGCCGTGGCCCCCTTGCGCTGCTCGGCCGCGCGGCCGTCGGCGGACCCGGCCTCGGCGGATGCGCCGCCTGCCGGCTCCGCGTCCGCACCCTCGTCCGCCGGCCGTTCGCCCTTGCTGACCGCGACCTGCCGCACCGTGCCGGGCGCGGCCTCGGTGACCAGACCGCGGTAGTAGTCCTGCTCGTCGGTGCCGGGGAAGATCGAGTGCGGCGATTCGACCATGCCCTCCTGGAGGCCGGCCAGCAGCTCTTCCTTGGTGTAGATGAGCGACTCGCGGGTCCGGTCGGCCAGTTCGTACTCGTTCGTCATGGTCAGCGCCCGGGTCGGGCACGCCTCGACGCACAGGCCGCACAGGATGCAGCGCAGGTAGTTGATCTGGTAGACGCGGCCGTACCGCTCGCCCGGGGAGTAGCGCTCCTCCTCGGTGTTGTCCGCGCCCTCCACGTAGATCGCGTCGGCCGGGCAGGCCCAGGCGCACAGCTCGCAGCCGATGCACTTCTCCAGCCCGTCCGGGTGCCGGTTGAGCTGGTGGCGGCCGTGGAAGCGGGGCTGCGTGGGCTTCTTCTGCTCGGGGTACTGCTCGGTCAGCCGCTTCTTGAACATGGCCTGGAAGGTCACGCCGAAGCCGGCCACCGGATTCTGGAAGTCAGGCACGGTCGGCCTCCTCCTGCGCCGGGGGTACGGGGGTCGCCCCCCGGGGGACTGCCTCCTGAACGTCAGGCACCGCCCGCCTCCTTTCCGTCACTGACAGTGTCTCCCCCACCACTGACAATGAGCTCGCGCTCGTGGCGCGGCCGGCGTCGTGGTACGGGCGGCAGGGTCTGCCCGGGCAGCGGCGGTACGGGGAATCCGCCGGCCAGCGGGTCGAAGGCGGGTTCTGGCGGGGCCTGTTCGGCGGTGCGCTGTTCCTCCCGGTCGCGGTACACGTCCCAGACGAAGGAGAGCAGGAGCAGCGCGAGGACGGCGCCGCCGACGTACAGCACGATGTCCTGGAACTCGTAGTCCTCGTTGCGCAGCGCCCGCACCGTGGCGACCAGCATCAGCCACACCATGGAGACCGGGATGAGGACCTTCCAGCCCAGCTTCATGAACTGGTCGTAGCGCACCCGCGGCAGCGTGGCCCGCAGCCAGACGAAGCCGAAGAGCAGCACGACCAGCTTCCCGGTGAACCAGAGCATCGGCCACCAGCCGTGGTTGGCGCCCTCCCAGACCGTGCTGATCGGGTACGGGGCCCGCCAGCCGCCGAGGAAGAGGGTGACCGCCACCATCGAGACGGTGACCATGTTGATGTACTCGGCGAGCATGAACATCGCGAACTTGATGGACGAGTACTCGGTGTTGAAGCCGCCGACCAGGTCGCCCTCGGACTCGGGCATGTCGAACGGGGCCCGGTTGGTCTCGCCGACCATCGCGATGATGTAGATGATGAAGGAGACCGGCAGCAGGAGCGCGTACCACCGGTCCTGCTGCGACTCGACGATGGCCGAGGTGGACATCGAACCCGAGTGCAGGAAGACCGCGGCGAACGCCAGGCCCATCGCGATCTCGTAGCTGATCATCTGGGCGCACGAGCGGAGCCCGCCGAGCAACGGGTACGTCGAGCCGGACGACCAGCCGGCCAGCACGATGCCGTAGATCCCGACCGATGCGGTGGCCAGGATGTACAGGACGGCGATCGGCAGGTCGGTGAGCTGCATCGTGGTGCGCTCGCCGAAGATGGAGATCTCGTTGCCGGCCGGGCCGAACGGGATGACGGCCACGGCCATGAAGGCCGGGACCGCGGCGACGATCGGGGCGAGTACGTAGACCGCCTTGTCCGCCCGCTTGACGATGATGTCTTCCTTGAGCATCAGCTTCACGCCGTCCGCGAGGGACTGCAACATGCCCCACGGACCGTGCCGGTTGGGGCCGATGCGCAGTTGCATCCACGCGACGACCTTGCGCTCCATCACGATGGAGATCAGCACGGTCACCATCAGGAACGCGAAGCAGAAGACCGCCTTGATGACCACCAGCCACCACGGGTCGTTCCCGAACATCGACAGGTCCTCTGCCGCGAGATTCGGCAGGTCGGCGTATGCGCCAGTGGCGATGCCGTTCATCCCTCCACCTCCGTGCCGGGCTGCGGCGGGGCCGCGGCGATCGAGACCAACTCGCCGGTGCGTACGCCCAGATCACGCTGGGCGCCGCCGCCGACCGACTGGAGCGGCAGCCACACCACGCGATCGGGCATGTCGGTGACCACCAGCGGCAGCGTCACCGTGCCGGCCGGGCCGCGCACCAGCAGCGGCTGCCCGTCGTGGGCGCCGGCCTCGGCGGCGGTCGCGGCCGAGAGCCGGGCCACCGCGGCGTGCCGGGTGCCGGCCAGCGCCTCGTCGCCGTCCTGGAGCCGGCCCTGGTCGAGCAGCAGCCGGTGGCCGGCGAGCACCGCCTGACCGGCCTCCGGACGCGGCAGCGACGCGCCGACCGGCGGCGTCGGCGGGGTGACGGCGGTCTGTGCCGTGTCCCAGCCGCCGAGCCGGTCGAGTTCGCGGCGCGCGGCGCGCACGTCGGGCAGGGCGATCGGCGCGTCCAGCGCGTCGGCGAGCATGTGCAGCACCCGGCCGTCGGGCTGGACGTGCCGGCGCACCATCTGGTCGGGCTTGACCGCGGCCTCGAACGGCCTGGCCCGCCCCTCCCAGTTGAGGAAGGTGCCGGACTTCTCGACGACGGCCGCCACCGGCAGCACCACGTCCGCCCGGTCGGTGACCTCGGAGGGCCGCTGCTCCAGGCTGACCAGGAACGGCACCGCGTCCAGCGCGGCCAGCGCGCGGGCCGGGTCCGGCAGGTCGGCCACCTCGACGCCGCCGACGAGCAGCGCGCCGAGTTCGCCGTCCGCGGCGGCCTCGATGATCTGCGTGGTGTCGCGCCCGTGCCGGGCCGGCAACTCCCGCAGCCGCCACACCTCGGCGACCTCCTCGCGGGCGCGCGGGCTGGTCGCGGGCCGGCCGCCGGGCAGCAGTCCGGGCAGCGCGCCGGCCTCGATGGCGCCGCGTTCGCCGGCCCGGCGCGGAATCCAGGCCAGGGTGGCGCCGGTGGCGGTGGCCAGCCGGACGGCGGCGGTGAGCGCGCCGGGCACGGTCGCCAGGCGCTCGCCGACCACGAGGGCGGCGCCGTCGGCGCGCAGCGCGTCGGCCGCCTGCTGCCCCACCTCGTCCAGGCCGACGCCGCCGGCCAGCGCGTCCAGCCACTCGGTCTCGGTGCCGGGCGCGGCGGGCAGCAGCGTGCCGCCGGCCTTGGTGAGTCCGCGGGTGGCGTACGGGGCGAGGCCGAAGGTGCGCTGCCCGTGCTTGCGGTGCGCCTTGCGCAGCCGCAGGAAGACCCCGGGCGCCTCCTCCTCGGCCTCGAACCCGACCAGCAGTACGGCCGGCGCCGCCTCCAGGGTCGCGTTGGTCAGGCCCCGACCGTCCAGGTCCCGCCCGCGGCCGGCGACCTGCGCGGCGAGGAAGTCGGCCTCCTCGCCGCTGTGCGCCCTGGCCCGGAAGTCCACGTCGTTGGTGTCGAGCGCGACCCGTGCGAACTTGGCGTAGGCGTACGCGTCTTCGACGGTCAGCCGGCCGCCGGCCAGTACGCCGGCCCGGCCGCGCGCCCCGATCAGCCCGCGGGCCGCGACCGCCAGCGCCTCGGGCCAGCTCGCCGGCTCAAGTTCGCCGCTGTCGGCGTTGCGCACCAGCGGGGTGGTGAGCCGGTCGGGCCGCTGCGCGTACCGGAAGGCGAACCTGCCCTTGTCGCAGATCCACTCCTCGTTGACCTCGGGGTCGTTCGCGGCCAGCCGCCGCATGACCTTGCCGCGCCGGTGGTCGGTGCGGGTGGCGCAGCCGCCGGCGCAGTGCTCGCAGACGCTGGGCGACGAGACCAGGTCGAAGGGGCGGGAGCGGAACCGGTAGGCGGCCGAGGTCAGCGCGCCCACCGGGCAGATCTGGATGGTGTTGCCGGAGAAGTACGACTGGAAGGGGTCGCCCTCGCCGGTGCCGACCTGTTGGAGTGCGCCGCGCTCGACGAGTTCGATCATCGGGTCGCCGGCGATCTGGTTCGAGAAGCGGGTGCAGCGGGCGCACAGCACGCAGCGCTCGCGGTCGAGCAGCACCTGGGTGGAGATGGGGACCGGCTTGGCGAAGGTGCGTTTCTGCCCCTCGAACCGGCTCTCCGCGTCGCCGGTGGACATGGCCTGGTTCTGGAGCGGGCACTCGCCGCCCTTGTCGCAGACCGGGCAGTCCAGCGGGTGGTTGATGAGCAGCAGTTCCATCACGCCGCGCTGGGCCTTCTCGGCCACCGGCGAGCTGAGCTGCGACTTGACGACCATGCCGTCGGTGCAGGTGATGGTGCAGGAGGCCATCGGCTTGCGCTGGCCCTCGACCTCCACGATGCACTGCCGGCAGGCGCCCGCCGGATCGAGCAGCGGATGGTCGCAGAAGCGCGGGATCTCGATGCCGAGGAGTTCGGCCGCGCGGATGACCAGGGTGCCCTTGGGCACGCTGATCGGGGCGCCGTCGATGGTCAGGGAGACCAGGTCTTCGGGCGGCACCGCCGCAGCGCCGCCGGAGGAGGGGCCCGCGGTGGAACCACTGCTGGCTCCCGTGGTCGTGACGGTCACGCGTTCACCTCCAGGTGGGCGTTGGTGTGGTCGTCGGACCAGGCCACGGACCTGGCCGGGTCGAAGGGGCAGCCCCGGCCGCCGAGGTGCTGCTCGTACTCCTCGCGGAAGTACTTGAGCGAGGAGAAGATGGGGCTCGCAGCGCCGTCGCCGAGCGCGCAGAAGGACTTGCCGTTGATGTTGTCGGCGATGTCCTGGAGCTTGTCGAGGTCCTCGGCGCGGCCCTTGCCGGCCTCGATGTCGCGCAGCAACTGGACGAGCCAGTACGTGCCTTCGCGGCAGGGCGTGCACTTGCCGCAGGACTCGTGCGCGTAGAACTCGGTCCAGCGGGTGACGGCGCGCACCACGCAGGTGGTCTCGTCGAAGCACTGGAGCGCCTTGGTGCCGAGCATCGAGCCGGCGGCGCCGACGCCCTCGTAGTCCAGCGGGACGTCCAGGTGCTCGTCGGTGAGCAGCGGCGTGGAGGAGCCGCCCGGGGTCCAGAACTTCAGCCGGTGGCCGGGGCGGATGCCGCCGCTCAGGTCGAGGAGTTGGCGCAGCGTGATGCCGAGCGGCGCCTCGTACTGGCCGGGGCGGGCGACGTGGCCGGAGAGCGAGTACAGCGTGAAGCCGGGCGACTTCTCGCTGCCCATCGACCTGAACCAGTCCTTGCCCTTGTTCAGGATCGCGGGAACGGACGCGATGGATTCGACGTTGTTCACCACGGTGGGGCACGCGTACAGACCCGCGACGGCCGGGAAGGGCGGCCGGAGTCGGGGTTGGCCGCGGCGTCCTTCGAGCGAGTCGAGCAGTGCGGTCTCTTCCCCGCAGATGTACGCCCCGGCGCCGGCGTGCACCGTGAGGTCGAGGTCGAGCCCGCTGCCGAGGGCGTCACGGCCGAGGTAGCCGGCCGCGTATGCCTCGCGCACGGCCTCGTGCAGCCGCCGCAGCACGGGGACGACCTCGCCGCGGAGGTAGATGAAGGCGTGCTGGGAGCGGATGGCGTAGCAGGCGATGATCATGCCTTCGATCAGCGCGTGCGGGTTGGCGAAGAGGAGGGGGATGTCCTTGCAGGTGCCGGGTTCGGATTCGTCGGCGTTGACGACCAGGTAGTGCGGCTTGCCGTCGCCCTGCGGGATGAACTGCCACTTCATCCCGGTAGGGAAGCCGGCGCCGCCACGCCCGCGCAGCCCCGACTCCTTCACGTACGCGATGACGTCGTCGGGCGGCATGGCCAGCGCCTTGCGCAGTCCCTCGTACCCCTCGTAGCGCCGGTAGGTCTCCAGCGTCCAGGACTCGGGTTCGTCCCAGAGCGCGGAGAGCACCGGGGCGAGCAGTTTCTCGGGGCTGGTGCCGTCGGTGTCGGGCTGGGCTGTGCCGCCGGTTTCGGTGGACACGGTCATCACTCCCCCTCCTCGGCCACGGGCCCTGCGGGGTGGCTGGGGTCGGACGCGGCGGTGGGCCGCGGCGCATCGTGCGAGCTGGGGTGGGACTCGGGCGCCTGCTGGCCGGGGCCGGGCGGGGCCGGCTCGGTCGGGGCGCGCTCGCCGCGCGGGGCGACGACCTTGCCGGGGGCCGCCTCGCCCTTGGCGAGCTTGAGCCCGACCAGCGAGGCGGGGCCCGCGCCACCGCTGGCGGCCACCGCGCCGGGCCGCTCGTCGGGGAAGCCGGCCAGGATGCGCGCCGTCTCCTTGTACGTGCACAGCGGCGCGCCCCGGGTGGGGTGCACGGTGCGGCCGGCGCGCAGGTCGTCGACGAGGGCCTTGGCCGACTCGACGGTCTGGCCGTCGAAGAACTCCCAGTTGACCATGACGACGGGGGCGAAGTCGCAGGCGGCGTTGCACTCGATGTGTTCGAGGGTGACCTTGCCGTCGTCGGTGGTCTCGTTGTTGCCGACGCCCAGGTGCTCCTGGAGCGCCTCGAAGATCGCGTCGCCGCCGAGCACCGCGCACAGCGTGTTGGTGCAGACCCCGACCTGGTAGTCGCCGCTGGGCTTGCGCCGGTACATGGAGTAGAAGGTGGCGACCGCGGTGACCTCGGCGGTGGTCAGCTCCAGGACCTCGGCGCAGAACCGGACGCCGGTGCGGCTGACGTGCCCTTCTTCGGACTGCACCAGGTGCAGCAGCGGCAGCAGCGCGGAGCGGCTGTCGGGGTAGCGGGCGATCACCTCCGCGGCGTCGGCCGCCAGCCTGGCCCGTACCTCGGCCGGGTAGTCGGGGGCCGGCAACTGGGGCATGCCCAGCGCTACGTCATGTGCACCGCTCACCGGTCGACGCCTCCCATCACGGGGTCGAGGGACGCCACGGCCACGATGACGTCGGCGACCTGGCCGCCCTCGCACATCGCCGCCATGGCCTGGAGGTTGGTGAAGGAGGGGTCCCTGAAGTGGACCCGGTAGGGGCGGGTGCCGCCGTCGCTGACGGCGTGCACGCCCAGTTCGCCCTTGGGCGACTCGCCGGCCGCGTACGCCTGCCCCGGCGGGACCCGGAAGCCCTCGGTGACCAGCTTGAAGTGGTGGATCAGGGCCTCCATCGAGGTGCCCATGATCTTCTTGATGTGGTCCAGCGAGTTGCCCAGCCCGTCCGGGCCGAGGGCGAGCTGCGCGGGCCAGGCGATCTTCTTGTCGCCGACCATCACGGGGCCCGGCTCCAGCCGGTCCAGGCACTGTTCGACGATGCGCAGCGACTGGTGCATCTCCTCGACCCGGATCAGGAACCGGCCGTAGGCGTCGCAGGTGTCCACGGTGGGGACGTCGAACTCGTAGTTCTCGTAACCGCTGTACGGCTGTGTCTTGCGCAGGTCGTGCGGCAGGCCCGCGGAGCGCAGCACCGGTCCGGTGACGCCGAGCGCCATGCAGCCGGCCAGGTCCAGGTAGCCGATGTCCTGGAGGCGGGCCTTGTAGACCGGGTTGCCGGTGGCGAGCTTGTCGTACTGCGGGAGGTTCTTGCGGAGCTTCTTGAGCAGTTCCCGCAGGTGCTCGACGGCGCCGGGCGGCAGGTCCTGGGCGAGGCCGCCGGGGCGGATGAACGCGTGGTTCATGCGCAGCCCGGTGATCAACTCATAGGCGTCCAGGATCATTTCGCGGTCGCGGAAGCCGTAGACCATGACCGTGGTGGCGCCGAGTTCCATGCCGCCGGTGGCGATGCACACCAGGTGTGAGGAGAGCCGGTTGAGCTCCATGAGCAGCACCCGGATCACCGAGGCCCGGTCGGGGATCTGGTCCTCGATGCCGAGCAGCTTCTCCACCGCCAGGCAGTACGCGGCCTCGTTGTAGAACGAGGTCAGGTAGTCCATGCGGGTCACGAACGTGGTGCCCTGGGTCCAGGTGCGGAACTCCAGGTTCTTCTCGATGCCGGTGTGCAGGTAGCCGATGCCGCAGCGGGCCTCGGTGACCGTCTCGCCGTCGATCTCCAGGATCAGCCGCAGCACGCCGTGCGTGGAGGGGTGCTGCGGGCCCATGTTGACGATGATCCGCTCGTCGTCGGTACGGGCCGCGGCGGCGGCGATCTCGTCCCAGTCGCCACCGGTGACCGTGTAGACGGTGCCCTCGGTGGTCTCGCGCGGCGCCGACGAGGACGGCTCGGCATCGGCCGGGGCGGGTCCTGACGTGGGGTGGGCGTGCGAGGTGCTCATTAGCTGTACGACCTCCGCTGGTCGGGAGCCGGGATCTGCGCGCCCTTGTACTCGACGGGGATGCCGCCGAGCGGGTAGTCCTTGCGCTGCGGGAAGCCCTGCCAGTCGTCGGGCATCATGATCCGCGTGAGGGCGGGGTGGCCGTCGAAGATGAGGCCGAAGAAGTCGTACGCCTCGCGCTCGTGCCAGTCGTTGGTCGGATAGACGTCGACGATCGACGGCACGTGGGGGTCCCGGTCGGGGGCGCTCACCTCAAGGCGGATCAGCCGGTTGTGGGTGAGCGAACGCAGGTGGTAGACGGCGTGCAGTTCGCGGCCGGTGTCGCCGGGGAAGTGCACGCCGCTGACGCCGGTGCACAGCTCGAAGCGGAGCGCCGGGTCGTCGCGGAGCGTACGGGCGACGCGCGGCAGGTGCTCGCGGGCGATGTGGAAGGTCAGCTCGCCGCGGTCCACCACGGTCTTCTCGATGGCGTTCTCCGGGAGCAGCCCCTGCTCGTCGAGTGCGCCTTCGAGTTCGTCGGCGATCTCGTCGAAGACGCCGTACCCGGTGGCGCCGTCCGGCCCGCCGTAGGGGCGGGTGGCCGCGCCCGGCAGCCGCACGGTGCGCACCAGGCCGCCGTAGCCGGTGGTGTCGCCGCCGTTGTTGGCGCCGAACATGCCGCGCCTGGTGCCGATGACCTCGCCGCCGTCGCCGCGCTGGCCTGGCAGGTTGTTGGCGTTCACGTCCTGGTCGGGGTTGGTGCCGGTCGGCCCGCTCTGCTCGCTCACCGCAGCAGCCCCTTCATCTCGATCAGCGGGAGCGCGTTGCGCGCCGCTTCCTCCGCCTCGCGCGCGGCCTGCTCGCGGTTGACCCCGAGCTTGCCGCCCTGGATCTTCTGGTGGAGCTTGAGGATGGCGTCGAGCAGCATCTCGGGCCGGGGCGGGCAGCCGGGCAGGTAGATGTCGACCGGGACGATGTGGTCGACGCCCTGCACGATGGCGTAGTTGTTGAACATCCCGCCGGACGAGGCGCACACGCCCATGGAGATGACCCACTTGGGGTTCGGCATCTGGTCGTAGACCTGCCGCAGCACGGGCGCCATCTTCTGGCTGACCCGGCCGGCGACGATCATCAGGTCGGCCTGCCGGGGCGAGCCGCGGAAGACCTCCATGCCGAACCTGGCGAGGTCGTAACGGCCGGCGCCGGTGGTCATCATCTCGATCGCACAGCAGGCGAGGCCGAAGGTGGCCGGGAAGACCGAGGACTTACGGACCCACCCTGCGGCGCTCTCCACGGTCGTGAGCAGAAAACCGCTCGGCAGTTTCTCTTCGATACCCATGGCTTGTCGCTCCTCCCGCTTCCGTTAGTCCCATTCCAGGCCGCCGCGGCGCCAGACGTAGGCGTACGCGACGAAGACGGTGAGCACGAAGAGGAGCATCTCGACGAGCCCGAACAGGCCGAGCGCGTCGAAGGTGACGGCCCAGGGATATAGGAAGACGATCTCGATGTCGAAGACGATGAAGAGCATCGCCGTCAGGTAGTACTTGATGGGGAAACGCCCGCCGCCGGCCGGCTGCGGGGTCGGCTCGATGCCGCACTCGTAGGCTTCGAGCTTCGCCCGGTTGTAGCGCTTGGGGCCGATGGTCGTGGCCGCCACCACGGAGAAGATCGCAAAGCCTGCCCCGAGGGCTCCTAGTACGAGGATGGGCGCATAGGCGTTCACCGCTCCTCGCTCCTCTCAGTCGACGATGACTGCTGGGCTCCCCCGGCGGGGGAGGGCTGCGTCGGGCGCGCTCACTGCCAAAAGATCGCGAACATGTGAGGCAGTTCACAAGCCCGATTCGCCTGCATCCTATGCCTGCCACCTTGTGATCTGCGACACGGGGTACGGGACCGAGTTTGTGATCTCCACCACCTGACGAACGATCATGAAGTCGGATGAGCGGTGACCCTTCTACGGGAAGCGGTCGAGTGATCACCAATGGTGATAATCAAGGGTGTTACTGCTGGTCAGGGCGGGCTTGCACTACCAAGAAGTGGTACATGCATGCAAATTGGCCATGGGTCATACGACCTGATATAGGGGTCACGGCGGCGCCGCCCGGCGCGCAACGCCCCGCGACGCGGCCGGAGATCGTCGGCTCGCGCCTCCATTCACGGGGGGTCGCAGTGTGACGTGTGACACATCGTCACTCGTTCGAGATCTCGATTCTGCGGCGACCCTTGGCAGCCATCACCCGATGGTGATAGGCGCGCCCGGGAGGCCTGTTGACCGCCAAAAGCCATGCGTAGGCGCATGATCGCTAAAATCGGACCGGCCGCGACCGGGGACCCCCAAGATCAACTTGGCCGAAATCTAGGCGTGCGCACGTCAATTGTGGCGAGCGCCACGTTTGTTGTGGTCAACCTCTGCATCCTGATAGCCGTTGTTCCCATGTCCCAGACCGCTCACATACCCAGCCACCGGAAGCCCCGTCGCTCCGCTTCTTCGCGGGCACTTCGCGCAGGGGTGACCGGTGGCCTCCTCACGCTCACGGTGGCCGGAACTGCCGTCTCGGCCTCCGCGACCGAGCCCACCGCGGCCGAGACCACGCAGGAACTGCCCACGTTCACCGCCGACCTGGCGCTGAACGCGGCCCAGTCCGCCGACGCCACCGCGCAGGCCGCACACGGCTACCAGCTCCAGGACCAGCAGGAGCAGGCCGCCGACAAGGCGCGCGCCGAGGCGAAGAAGACCAAGTCCGAGGCCGACCGCAAGGCCAAGGAGGCGAAGGAGCGCGCCGAGCGCGCCGCCGCCAAGCGCGCCGCCGCTGCGAAGGAGGCCCGCGAACGCGCCTCCCGCACCTCCGAGCGCACCACGCTCAGCACCAACAGCGCGAGCACCGCCAGCTCGACGAGCACCGCGAGCACGAGCAACAGCTCCGACGCCCCGTCCTCGTCCGACGCCCCGGCCACCTCGCAGACGCAGGCCCCGTCCACCTCGACGGGCAGCGGCAACGCGGCCACGGTGATCGCCTTCCTCAAGGCGCAGGTCGGCAAGGCGTACGTGCCCGGCGCGATGGGCCCGTCCTCGTACGACTGCTCCGGCCTGACGAGCATGGCCTTCCGCCAGGTCAACATCAACCTGCCGCGCATCTCGCAGAACCAGTCCGTCACCGGCACCCAGGTCTCGCTGAGCAACCTCCAGCCCGGCGACATCCTCTACTGGGGCAGCGCGGGCAGCGCCTACCACGTGGCGGTCTACATCGGCGGCGGCCAGTTCATCGGCGCCCAGAACTCCAACACCGGCGTGGTCCAGCGCAGCATGAACTACGACATGCCCACGGGCGCGGTCCGGGTCCTCTGACCTGACCCCACCGGGCGCCCGACCCCCCTCCTGCGCAGCGCTCGCGCGCGTCGAGGTGCGGGTGGCGCCGTCGTGCGCGGGTGTACGCGAAGGGCCGGCACTCTCCTCCGGGAGGGCGCCGGCCCTTCGCGTTGCGCCGAAACGGCCCCGTACGCCCGCGAGGAGGCCCGAACGCGGCACGGTCGGCCATCGTGGCCGAAGAGCACCCTTCCCACCGGGACACGGCCACCCGCGCCCCCGGAGCCGGGGAGCCGGTTCACCCGGATCGCTCCCGTTCCGGCAGGTCCTGCGGTTACGGTGCTGTACACGCATCGAGGACACGGGGGACGACGTGATCACTGTGATGTTGTTCGTGGGCGGAATGATCGGCACGGTCGTGGGCCTGACCATCAAGCTGCGCCGCCGCGGCGGGGTGCGCGGCGAGTCGGCGGACGAACTCCGCATCGAACAGGCCCGCAGGGAACAGGCGAGCGGCGCCCGGACCAGCTACAGCTCGATCAACGTGCGGAGCACGTTCGGGCTGACGACGGAGGATCTGCACAAGTACCACCGGTGAGGGGGCAGCAGCAGCCGGGGGCAAGGGCGCCGCATGCCCGGCTCGTTACGCCCGGCTCGATTCCCCCGAGCACTCGCACGTCTCCTCGCGCGCGATACCGGCTCCAGCCCGTCTCCTGACCGCGGCATCGGCCCGGCGTCTCGGACGTGCCCTGGGATGGGGCGGGTGTGGCTGCTGCCAGGTGCGGTGTGGGTGGGGCGTGTGAGGTGGTTGCCGGTGCGGGGTGAGGCGGTCGCCGGTTCGGCGCAGTCGTCGCTTCCCGGAGGCGCCAACTCTGCCCCGTAGCAAGGTCGTTAACTCGGCTGGTGGGGATGGCGGGAAGCATGGCACGGTACGCCCAGGGCTTCGATCAGAACTGGGGAAGGTGCCATGCCAGCGAGGGAGAACCCGACCGCACGCCAGGTGCGATTGGGTGCTGAGCTACGGAAGTTACGCGACGCAGCAGGCAAAACGGCGCGCGAGGCGGCCGGTCACCTGTCCACGGACCAGGCGAAGATCAGCCATATAGAGGCGGGCAAGATCGGGGTCTCCGAGGAGCGCATCAGGCGGCTGGCCGCGTTCTACGGGGGCGCCGACGAGACACTGCTCGACGCATTGTGTGCCATCGCCAGGGAACACCGTGGCCAATACTGGTGGGACGAGTACCGCAATGTGCTCGCGCCCGGCTTCCTGGACATCGCGGAACTCGAACACCATGCGACGGCGCTGCGCACGATGCATTCCGTGACACTGCCCGGCGTATTCCAGACCGAGGAGTACGCGCGCGCCGTCTGTAGCGGCCACATTCCGACGCTCAGCGCCGATGAACTGACCGTCCGGGTCGCCCACCGAATGCGCCGGCGTGGCATTTTGGAGCGCACCGAGCCACCCCCGTTCGAAGCGATCATCCACGAGGCGGCGCTGCGTATGCGCTTTGGTGGCCGGCAGGTGGCCAGAGCGCAGTTGGAAGCGCTCATCGAGGCAACCGACCGGCCCGGGGTGACCATCCGCGTCATACCGTTCACCTGCGAGGACTTCATCGAGGCGACACAGTCGGTGCTCTATGCGGCGGGGCCCGTGCCCCAGCTAGACACCATACGCATAGACAGCGTGCTGGGTGGTCTCTTTCTCGGAGCCCATATGGAACTCAAAAGGTACGGGGCACTGCTCGACAATGCCGTAGCGGCTTCGCTCGACATGACGGAGTCACGGCACCTCATCCATCACATCGCACGAGAACTGTGAGAATGCCAGACATGGAACCGAAGTGGCAGAAATCCTCGTTCTCCGGCGCCGGAGGCGAGGAGTGCGTTGAAATCGCCGAGTTCGGCGACTTCATTGCACTCCGCGAGAGCGACGCCCCGGATCGGGTCATGCTGACCAGCCGGAGCAGGTTCGGCGCCTTCACCCGACACATTCAGGCCGGAGCCTGGGACCACCTCGCCCGGCGATGACCCGCTGATCGTCGAAAGGCCCCTCGAATGCCGTCGCACGCGGCGGAGTTCGGGGGGCCTTTCGTGTACCTCGCACGCCACGTACGCCACGTACGCCACGGGCTGGCCGTGTCGAGTGGCGGAAACTCTGCGGTCGGCCCGCCGACCACCCGGCCCCCGCGACCGCGCCCCACACCCCACACCCAGCAGCCCTTGCCTTCAACCTTGGTTGAAGTCTTACGGTCCCGACAGGGCCCGCTCGACGGGCGGGCCGCGTACCGAAGTGCCAGGAGGGGACCCCGTGACGACGACCCAGCAGATGTCCGACGCCGAACTCGCCGGCCAGCCCGCCGCGTACTGGACGGGGGTCGCCTATGAGGCGCTCATCGCGTTCACCCGGGCCCGGCAGGCCGAACAGGGCTATACGCAGCCGCAGTTCTGGCTGCTGCGCAACCTGTCGGTGAACGACATCTCGCCCGACGGCGAGGGGATGTCCCTGTCTGCGCTGCGCGCGGCCATGGCCTCCTACCTCAGGCCCGAGGACGATCTGGCGGCCGAGGCCGCGGTGCTCGTGGAACGCGGCTGGCTGAGGCGGGACGCCGAGGACCGGCTGTGGCTCACCGAAGCCGGCGAGCAGGCCCGCGTCGACCTGGGGCGCAACGCTCCCGCGATCCGCGCCGCCCTCCACGAGGGCATCACCGATGCGGACTACGTCACGACGTTGAAGGTGCTTCAGCGGCTGATCAGCAATGCGGGCGGGCCGGCCGCCTGAGGACCGGATGCGGCGGGGCCGGGGTGCAGTGGACCGGGTTGTTGCGGCGGGGCCGGCCGCGCAGGACCGGGACGCGGAGTACTCGGCCACGGAGGACCGGGGCGCGGCGGTACGCACCGAGGCAGCGCCGGCCGACACCGAGGCAAGCAGCCGGTACGTGCGAGGCAGCCGGCCGGCACCGAGGCAGCCGGCCGACACCGAGGCGGGCGCCGGCGCAGACCGGAGCAGGCCGCCACCGCACACCGGGGCGGGCACCCCCTGCACACCGGGGCGGGCGGTCCGCGCGTCGGTCCGTCCGCCCCGGTCGCAGGTTTCTCAGGCTCGGGGCGTCACCTTCGTGAGCCCGTTGATGATGCGGTCCATCGCGTCGCCGCCGGTCGGGTCGGTCAGGTTGGCCAGCATCTTCAGGACGAAGCGCATGAGGAGCGGGTGCGTCAGGCCGCGCTCGGTGGCGATCTTCATGATCTTGGGCTGACCGATGAGCTTCACGAAGGCGCGGCCCAGCGTGTAGTAACCGCCGTAGGTGTCCTTGAGGACCCGCGGGTAGCGCTCCAGGGCCGCCTCGCGCTGGGCGGCGGTCGGGCGGGCCTTGGCCTGCACGATGACCTCGGAGGCGATCTGCGCCGACTCCATGGCGTACGCGATGCCCTCGCCGTTGAACGGGTTGACCATGCCGCCGGAGTCGCCGACGAGCAGCAGCCCGCGGGTGTAGTGCGGCTGCCGGTTGAAGGCCATCGGCAGCGCCGCGCCGCGGATCGGGCCCGTCATGTGCTCGGGCGTGAACTGCCAGTCCTCGGGCATCGAGGCGCACCACGCCTTGAGGACCTCGCGCCAGTCCAGGTCCTTGTAGCCGCTTGAGGTGTTGAGCACGCCGAGGCCGACGTTGCAGGTGCCGTCGCCCATGCCGAAGACCCAGCCGTAGCCGGGCAGCAGCTTGGGCGTGGCGCCGCGCCGGTCCCACAGCTCCAGCCAGGACTCCAGGTAGTCGTCCTGGTCGCGCGGGCTCTCGAAGTAGGTGCGCACGGCCACGCCCATCGGGCGGTTCTCGGCCCGGTGCAGGCCCATCGCGAGGGAGAGCCGGGAGGAGTTGCCGTCGGCGGCGACGACCAGCGGGGCGTGGAAGGTGACCGGGGTCTTGTCCTCGCCGAGCTTGGCGTGCACGCCGGTGATGCGGTTGGTGCGCGGGTCGATGATCGGCGCACCGACGTTGCACCGCTCGTACAGCCGCGCCCCCGCCTTCTGCGCCTGCACCGCGAGCTGCTCGTCGAAGTCGTCCCGCTTGCGGACCAGGCCGTAGTCCGGGTACGAGGCCAACTCGGGCCAGTCGAGCTGGAGTCGGGTGCCACCGCTGATGATGCGCAGGCCCTGGTTGCGAAGCCACCCGGCTTCCTCGCTGATGTCGATGCCCATGGCGACGAGCTGCTTGGTGGCGCGCGGGGTGAGTCCGTCGCCGCACACCTTCTCGCGCGGGAACGCCGTCTTCTCAAGCAGCAGGACGTCGAGGCCGGCCTTGGCCAGGTAGTACGCGGTGGTGGAACCGGCGGGCCCCGCGCCCACCACGATCACGTCGGCGGTGCGCTCGGAGAGCGCGTCGTCGCCGAGGCCGACGGCGATCGCGGACGGAGTGCGCGGGCCCTTGGTCGTGGTGATGCGGGTCGCCCCCTTCGGCGGGGTGGTGCTGCCGGCCGCGGCGGCGTCGCTGCTGCTCGCGACGGGCTCGGCGGTCTCGGCCACGGCGTCGGCGGTGGCTTCTGGGGTGGTGGAGGTGGCCGGTTCTATGGCGCTGCTCGCGGCGGACTCGGCGGCTCCGGTCCCGGTCCCGCTCTTCCCCGGGGCGTCGGTCTCGGTGGCGCCGGTCTGGGGAAGGTCGGTCTCGGCGGGGGCGTTCTCGCTCACGGAGGTTCTCCCGAAGACTCGGTATCTACGTGCCGGTCGCGCCGGGCACTGGACGGGTGCAGTCTATGTGGCGTACGCAAAGTCGCGAGAAGGGTGCCCGCATGCCGATGTCTGGAGCTGCTGTGCAGTTGCGAGTGCCGATACCGGAGGACGCGGCGGCCTGGCACGGGCTGTTCGACGATCCGGAGGTGATGGAGTTCCACGGCGGTGCCTCGCACGACCTCGCCCACTACGAGGCGTTCACCGCACGGCAGCGCGCCCACCACGACCACGTCGGCGTGTGCCTCTACACCCTGCTCGACGCGGCGGGTGAGCCCGTCGGCTTCACCGGCGCCCAGCCGTGGCCCAACGAGTGGGGACCGCAGGGCGAGATCGAGATCGGCTGGCGGCTCGGCCGCGCGCACTGGGGCCGGGGTTACGCGACGCTCGCCGCCGAAACGACGTTGGAGCGGGCGCGCGCGGTCGGCATCCGGCACCTGGTCGCCATGGTCGTCCCGGAGAACGCGCGGTCCATCGCGGTCGCCCAACGGCTGGGCATGAAGGAGGCCGAGACCTATGTCTCACCGGTCTCCAAGACCCGCGGCCTCTGCTTCCGCCTCGACCTCTGAGCCACCGGGGGCACGCCGGAATCGCGTACGACCCGGGACCTCGTACGGTCCGGAATCTCGTACGGCCCGGGGCCCCGTACGACCCGGGACCCCGTACGGTCTGGGGCCCCGCACGAACCGGGCGCCGTCCCACCGGCGGGGCCGGGCGCGCGGACCGGCCGGCCGGTGGGGGCGAGGCCCGCGGACCGGCCGGCCGATGGCGCCCGGGCCCGCCGCGTGCCGACCTGACGCCGGATCAGCCGCCCTGCGCCCAGGTCAGCAGCGCCGTGTCGAACGCCTCCCGGTCGACCGGGAAGGTCTCGGCCGGGCCCTGGTAGTAGATCGCGTACTCGGTGCCGTCGGCCGTCACGTACGCCTGGTCGATGGCGTGCATCGTGCGGCCCGTCTTCTTCTCCACCCAGGTGAACTCCCAGCGGGCGCCCGGCCGGTCGTGGAAGGTGTTGGCGGTGAGGGCCAGGCGCTGGTAGTCCCCGGTGCGTCCGGAGGTGATGCCCTCCAGCTCCTGGAAGTGCTCGAACGCCGACTGGCCGGTGCCGCGCACGATGCCGATGCGCAGATAGCTGTTGGCGGCCGAGCCGGCCCCGCGGTAGTCGATCTGGCCGCTGCGCACCTCGCGCTCCCAGTCGGCGGGCACGGCCAGCGAGAAGCCCTGCGGGTCCCGGGCGGTGCGGTAGCCCTCGGGCGGGGTGTCCGGGTCCCGCGCGTCGCCGAGGGAGTCGGTCGGCTCGCCCGTGGGCCGGCCCGTGACGTCGTCCATGGGGTCGGTGCTGTTCGGCGCGGCGGGCGTGCCCGTTGGTTCGGACGAGGGGTCGGACGAGGGGTCGGGGGCCGCGGTCTCCTGGCTGGGCGACGGGCCGCCCGTGGTCCCGTCGGACGGGCCCTGGCTCGGCTCCGTCCGGTGCGGCTCCCGGCTCTCCACCTTGCTGGCCGAACTGTCGCTCTTGTCCTGCCAGAGCAGGACGCCGGCCGTGATCCCGCCGCCGATCACGAACGCCGCGGCGCCGACCCCCAGCCACACCAGCGCCCGCCGCCGCCTGACCCCGCGCCGCGGCCCGTCGCCCTGCCGCACCAGGGTGGTCCCGTCGACCGTCACGGGGCCGCCCGCGCCTGACGTGCCGTACGGATCGGGGCCGGGGCCGTGGGCTGTGGCGCCGTGGGCCGCGTACGGCTCGGCAGGGGGCTCGGCGTACGGCTCCGCGTACGGCGCGGCGGGTCCGGCGCCCGGAGCGTACGGGTGGACCCCCGACTGCGGCTGGGCGGGCGGCTCGGCGGGCGGCTCGGCCGGCCACTGAGGGGGCTGCTCCGGCTGTGGGTACGCCGCGCCGGGCGGCGGGGTGGCGTGCCCGTCGTGCGGCGGTACGTCCGGGTGGCCGCCGGCCCGGGGCGGCGGGACGTAGGTGGCCGGCGCGGTCGGGGGGTCGGGGGTTTTGGGGGGTGGTTTGGGGGGGGGGGGGGGGTGGCTGGGGGTCGCTCAAATACAACACAAACAACAAACAATATTATTTTTTTTGTTTTCCCCCCCCCCCCCCGCC
>NZ_JBEHZD010000470.1:0-6381 GCF_040240285.1 Streptomyces sp. HSW2009
GGCGGCCGTGCTGGCTCCGCTGCTCGGCAAGGCGCCGGCCAAGGAGGTGCTGAGCCGGGCGTCGGCGCAGGCGGCGGGCGCCCGCCCGGCGCGGGGGGGGGGGCCCCGCGGGCCCCCCGGGGGGGGGGGGGGCGGGGGCGCTGGGGGGGGGCCCCGCCGCCGCGGCCCCGGCCCACGTCGTGCCCGTTCATGGCCTCGGTCAGCACGACATAGCTGCCCGCGTCGAAGCGGCGGGCCAGTTTGGCCGCGTGATGGTCGAGATAGGACTGCACCGCGTACCTGCCCTCCCGCCACGGGTCCTCGCCCGGCTGCGCGGCGTGCGCGAAGCGGCCGGCGAGCTCCGGCTCGCTGCGGTACGTGACGTGCGCGATGCGGCGCGCGATGCCGAGGCCCTGGTGCGGTCCGGCGCCCGGCGGGGCGTCGTGGTAGCGGCCGGCGTGCCAGTGCGGGTCGGCCCGGATCGCGGCGATCTGGATGGTGCCCCAGGCGATCTGTTCGGCGGACGCGGCGGCCGGGCAGGCCAGGACCAGCAGCGAGCCGGTCCGCTCGGGGTGGCACACCGCCCACTCCAGCGCCCGCATGCCGCCCATCGAACCGCCGATCACCGCGGCCCACCGGTCGATGCCCAGCGCATCGGCGAGCGCCACCTCGGCGGCCACCTGGTCCCGCTGCGTCAGGTACGGGAACGCGGGCCCGAGCGGGTGCCCGTCGGGGCCGGGCGAGGCGGGCCCCGTACTGCCCTGGCAGCCACCGAGCACGTTCGGCGCGACCACGTACCACCGGTCGGTGTCCAGCGGCCGGCCCGGGCCGATCAGCGGGTCCCACCAACCGGGGGTCGGGTGCCCGGGGCCGGCCGGGCCCGCGCCGTGGCTGTCGCCGGTCAGCGCGTGCAGCACCAGCACCGCATTGCTGCCGTCCGGCGCCGGCCGCCCCCACGTCTCGTACGCGAGCCGCACGCCGGGCAGCGCCCCGCCGGCCTCAAGCGGCAACGGGCGCTCCAGCGTCACCCAGCGGCGCCGTCCCACCGGCTGCCCCTCCCGCCACCCGCCAGTGGCCGGCGGGAGGGGCGCTGCCGTCGACACGCGCATGGTCAGGACGCGCCCTCGGCGACCGGGTCGGCCTCGGCCGGTGCCGGGTCGGCTCCGTTCTGCGCCGGGTCGGCCTCCGGTCTGGCCGGGGCCGCCGCGGCCTTCGCCGCCCGGAAGCCGGCCTCCAGGTCCGCCTTCAGGTCGTCCGGGTGTTCCAGGCCGACCGAGAGCCGCACCAGGCCGGGCGTGGTGCCGGTGGCCGCGAGCTGTTCGGCGTCGAGCTGGCTGTGGGTGGTGGATGCGGGGTGGATGATCAGGCTGCGTACGTCGCCGATGTTGGCGAGGTGACTGAAGAGCCGCACCCCGTCCACGAACCGCTTGCCCGCCTCGATGCCGTCCCGCAGCTCGAAGGTGAGCACCGCGCCGGCGCCGCGCGGCAGGTAGCGCTGCGCGCTCTCGTACCACCGGTTGGACTCCAGGCCCGGGTAGTGCACCACCGAAACCTCCTCGCGCTGTTCCAGCCAGCGGGCCAGCTCCAGCGCGTTGGTGGTGTGCCGCTCGATGCGCAGGCTCAGCGTCTCGATGCCCTGGAGCAGCAGGAACGCCGAGTGCGGGGCGAGCGCGGGGCCGATGTCGCGCAGGAGTTGGATGCGCAGCTTGACGGCGAACGCGCCGGCGCCGAGGTCCGGCCAGTAGCGCAGGCCGTGGTAGCTGGGGTCGGGCTCGCTGAAGTCGGGGAAGCGCTCGGCGTGCGCGCCGAAGTCGAAGGTGCCGGCGTCGACGACCACCCCGCCGATCGTGGTGCCGTGCCCGCCGAGGAACTTCGTCGCCGAGTGCACCACGATGTCGGCCCCGTGCTCGATGGGGCGCAGCAGGTACGGCGTGGGCAGCGTGTTGTCCACGATCAGCGGCACGCCCGCCGCGTGCGCCACGTCCGCCACGCCCCGTACGTCCAGGACGTTGCCGCGCGGGTTGCCGAGCGACTCCGCGAACAGCGCCTTGGTGTTCGGCCGGATCGCCGCCCGCCAGGCGTCCAGGTCCTCCGGCTCGTCCACGAACGTGACCTCGATGCCGAGCCGCGGCAGGGTGTGTCGGAAGAGGTTGTACGTGCCGCCGTAGAGCGAGGTCGCCGAGACGATGTGGTCGCCGGAGCCGGCCAGGGTGAGGATCGCCAGGGTCTCCGCCGCCTGCCCGGAGGCCAGCGCCACCGCGGCGACGCCACCCTCCAGCGCCGCGAGCCGCTCTTCGAGCACGCCGGTGGTGGGGTTCTGGATGCGGGTGTAGATGTTCCCGGGCTCGGCGAGGGCGAAAAGGTTGGCCGCGTGCGTGGTGTCCCGGAAGGCGTACGAGGTCGTCTGGTAGATCGGCACCGCACGGGCACCGGTCGTCGGGTCGGGCGCGGCACCGGCGTGGATCTGCCGGGTCTCGAAGGACCAACCGCTCTCCGCACCGCCCGGGGCGGCGTCGGCGGGGGCGTGTTCCGGGGTGGCGGAGTCGACGGACTGGCTCATGTCTGGCCTCGCAGCGTTGTGTTCGGTGGGCACGGTCGAGCGGCACGGTCGCCGGTGCCGTGGCGGGCGGCGGCGCGCCGTGATCCGCACCGGGTGGGCACGGGTGGGTCACACCGGAGCCGTACGGCGCCGGGCGGAGGCGCTCACGGCCGGTGTACGGGGGTGGTTGACCACGGACGCTAGACGCGCCGACTCGGCGAGCGGAAGCCGGTGGCCGAGATGGCCACGGAGGCGCAACACCCGGGCAACAAAGGGCATCCGGCGGCCGGTTGCGGGCCATGCCCCCGCTGACCGCGGTGGGGCGGCAGGGGCTGCCGGACCGGGTGCGGGTGGTGTGCCCGAGGAGGTGGGTGGGGATCGCTGCGGTGTCCTGCGCCCCGTCGTGCCTCCGTGTCAGCCCGTGCCCCGTAGCGTTGTACGAGCCGGGCCAGCTCGCCAGCCGTGCGCCGCGCGGCCTCGCCAGCCGCGCCCGTATCGCCTCACCGACTGCACCGACTGCACCGACTGCACCGGCCGTGCCCCGTACGCCCCACCGGCCGCACCGCCCCACCCACCACGCCGGTTCAGCAGCCGTGCCCCGCGCCGCATCGCGAGTCGCGCCCCGTGCCGCCTCACTCACCGCGCCGCCCCACCAACCTCGCCCCGTACCGCCACCCCAACCCCGCCCCGCACCCCTCACCAGCCGTGTTCCGCGCACAGGCACCTGACGCCCTTTTCGATCCACTCCCGGCCGACCCAGTGTGGGTGGCGTTGGACCATCAGGGCCGTGATCTGCTCGACGGTGGTCTGTTCGCTGGCGGCCCCGGCCCGGTGCATCCACGTCTCGTCCCACAGCAGTTGCAGGTAGTCGCGCGTTTCCGTCAGCAGTTCGGGCCCGCCCACCTCGCCGTGGCCCGGCACCACGACCTGCGGCGCCTCGGCCGCGAGCCGCCGCATGACCGTGAGCCAACGGGTGCCCGAGACGTCGATGTCGTGCGGCGGGAACCACGGGAAGATCGAGAACTGTGCGGCCTCCACCAGGTCCCCGGTGAACAGCACGTCCACGTCCGGCACCGAAACCAACTGGTCACCCTTGCTGTGCGCCCGGCCGGCGGCCTGCAAGAGCACCGTCCGGCCGCCGAGGTCGAGCCGGTGGGCCTTGCCGTAGACGACGTCGGGCCGCGGCAGTTCGACATCGACCAACTGGCGCGCGATCGGTTCGCCAAGGCCGCGGAACATCTCCAGATAGCCGGGGCCCTTGGTCGCCAGGTCCGTGGCTTGCGCCTGGTTGACCACGTACGTCGCCTCGCCGGCGAAGACCTGCGCCCCGTACGCGTGCTCCGGGTGGAAGTGCGTCGTCGTCAGGAACAGCGTGCGCCCCGCCGCGTAGTCGCGCGCGAAGTCCAACACCTGTTGCGCATTGCGCGGGCCGAGACCGGTGTCGACCACCAGCACGGAGTGCTCACCGCCGATCAGCCCGATGTTGGGCACGAGCTGCACCCGCTGGTCGGGGATGACGAGCACGTCACGGGCGACTTCGGTGGCCCCCGCGACGTGGACGAGGGGTTCGGAGAGCACGTGATCGGTCATGGGGACTCCAGGTCCGGAGAGGTGGCGGGGGATCGCGATCCACCCCGCCCGCCCAGTGGGCTCCCGCGGCGGCGGATCGAACAGAGCCAGTTCACTCCCTGCGCCGCCGGGCCGTCCAACACCGTTCGCGCAGCCACGATGCCGTACGGGTATCGTCGCTGCTGATGGAGCTCCGTACGCTGCGTTATTTCCTGGCCGTCGCTGAAGAACTGCACTTCGGCCGTGCTGCCGTGCGCCTGCGGATGACCCAGCCGCCGCTGAGCCGGGCCATCAAGCAGTTGGAGGCCGACCTCGGTTGTGCGCTCCTGGAGCGCTCGCCCGCTGGCGTCTCGCTCACACCCGCCGGCGCATTGTTGCGGGAGGAGGCGCGTGCCCTGCTGGCCAGGGCCGACCGGGCGCGGGCCCGGGTCGCCGCGGTCTCGGGCCCCGCCACCCTGACCGTGGGCACGCTCGCCGACAGCGCCGCGCAGATCGGGGCCCCCGCGGCTGCCGCCTTCCGGGCCCGGCACCCCGGCGTCCAAGTGGTGATCGAGGAGGGCACGCTGACCGATCCCACCCTGGGGCTGCGGGCCGGCCGGGTGGACGTGGCGCTGACCAGGGGCCCGTTCGACGAGACCGGGATCAGCACCCGGGTGCTGCGCTCGGACCGGGTGGGGGTGGTGCTGCGCATCGACGACCCGCTCGCCGGACGCACCCTGCTCCGCCTCGCCGACCTCGCTGACCGGCGCTGGTTCCGCTTCCCGACCGGCACCGACCCGCTCTGGCAGGCGTTCTGGACCGGTGGCCGCGACCCGGCCGCCGACCAGCGGGAACCCGTCATCCGTACGGTGCACGAGTGTCTGCAATCCGTCCTGTGGAGCGGCACGGTCGGGATCGCCCCGCTCGGGCAGCCGCTCCCGGCGGGCCTGACCGTGGTCCCGCTGGCCGACACGGCCCCGAGCCACCTCGTCGTCGCCTGGCAGGGCACCGACCCGGGCCCGCTGGTCCGCTCGTTCGCCGCCATCGCCACGGCCCTGCACCGCGCGGCGGGCGCAGGCCGGGGCACCCTGCCCGCGCCGCCGGCCCCACCCGGGCCCACCACGCCGCCACCCGCCCGGACGGCCACCCCCTGCACGGCGCCCGCGCCGACACCCACCCGCGGGGCCGGCCGCCGCTGAGGCCCCGCTCGTACGGCGTCTCAGGCGTACGACACCGAGCCCGAACGCCGCCCGCCCCGCACTGCGTCCCGCCGGCAACCTCTCGTACGACATCACACCCGGACGAAGCCGCGCAGCCGACAACTCACTTGTCGCACAAGGGAGTTTGGGACGGAAGGGGCCGCCTTGCGGGCTTGCCTTAGAGCGCACTCTGATACGTAGCCTCGCTGGCATGACGACAACACAGCAGCAGGCGATCGGATCGGGCTTCGGGGCGAGCAGTACGGCGCAGCAGGTGGTGGCGGGCGTCGACCTGACGGGCAAGCTCGCGGTCGTCACCGGCGGGTACGCGGGGTTGGGGCTGGCCACGACGCGGGCGCTGGTCGGGGCGGGCGCGCGGGTGGTGGTGCCGGCCCGGCGGCCCGAGGTGGCGCGCGCGGCGCCCGAGGGCATCGAAGGGGTCGAGATCGACGCGCTCGACCTGGCCGACCTGGCCGGCGTACGCGACTTCGCCGACCGCTTCCTGACCACCGGCCGCACCATCGACCTGGTCATCAACAACGCCGGCATCATGGCTTGCCCGCTGACCCGGGTCGGCCCCGGCTGGGAGACCCAGTTCGCCACCAACCACCTGGGGCACTACGCGCTGGTGAACCGGCTGTGGCCGGCGATCGCCGATGGCGGGGCCCGGGTGGTGTCGGTCTCCTCCAGGGGTCACCAACTCTCCGGCATGCGTTGGCAAGACGTGCACTTCGGCGACGACGCGGAGTACGACAAGTGGCTCGCGTACGGGCAGGCGAAGACCGCCAACGTGCTGTTCGCGGTGGAGTTGGACCGGCGCGGGCGGGAGTCGGGCGTGCGGGCGTTCGCGGTCCACCCCGGCGTCATCCTCACGGAGTTGGCCCGGCACATACCGGTGGCGGAGCAGCGGGCCGCCGGCTGGATCGACGCCGAGGGCCGGCCGACCGACCCGAACAAGAAGACACCCGAACAGGGCGCCGCGACGCAGGTGTGGGCGGCCACGTCGGCCCGCCGGGCCGCCCCCCGCGGGGGGGGCGGGGCGGGCGGGGGGCGCCCCCCCCCCCCGGCCGGGGGCCCGCCCCCGCCCCCCCGGGGGGCCCCCCCCCCCCCCCCCCC
>NZ_JBEHZD010000471.1:0-6362 GCF_040240285.1 Streptomyces sp. HSW2009
GGGGGGCCGTTGCTGTTTTCCCCCCCCCCGCGCGCGCGGGCCCGGGCGCCGGGCCGCCTGGTGAGCGGCCGTGCCGCGGGACCGGGTTGGACCGTGTGGGTCAGGCGACCGGAGCCATCTTGTCCACGATTCCGGGATGGGCGTCCATCCATTTCTGGACGCCCTCTTCGACCTTGCCCTTGCCGGCTTCCTGAATGGCCGCCTCAAGGCTGCCGAGTTCTTCCTCGGTCATGTGCCAGTTCTTCAGCCACCCGTAGAACTCCGGGTACTTCTTCGGAAAGGACTTGTGGCCGAGGGAGTGCAGTTGGTTGTTCTCGCCGAACGCCTTCTTCGGGTCGGCGAGCTTCGTCAACTCGTACTTGCTGTAGGCCCAGTGCGGCGACCAGAGCACGGCCACGATCGGCTCGCGCTTCTTGTAGGCGCGCTCCAACTCGGCGAGCATCGCGGGCGAGCCCGCGTCGGTGACCTCGTACTCCCCGTCCAGGCCGTACGCCGGCAGCACCTTGTCCTTCAGCAGCTTCATCTCACCGGTGCCCGGCTCGATGCCGACGATCTTGCCCTTGAACTTCTTCGACTTGCCCTTGAGGTCGGCGAGCGACTTCACGTCCTTCACGTAGGAGGGCACGGCCAGTTCGAGGGAGGTCTTGTCGTACCAGGCGCCGATGTCGACGAGGTCCTTCTTGTACTTGTCCCAGTACTGCTTCTGCGCGACCGGCAGCCAGCCGTCGAATTCGACGTCGATCTGCCCGGCTGCCATTCCGGTGAACATCGAGCCGACGTCGTACTGCTTGACCTTCGGCTGATATCCGCGGCGTTCCAGGACGTTCTTCCACAGGAAGGTGGTGGCGACGTCCTCGTCCCACGGGAAGTAGCCGATCCGCGGCGCGGCGCCGGCGTCCTTGCCCTTGGCCTCGGCGCCGGCGACCGGGGCGATCTTGTCGACCATGCCGGGGTTCTTCTCCAGCCAGGTGCGCACGCCCTGCTGCTGGTTGCCCTTGCCTGCCTCCTGGATCTCCTGCTCCAGCGTGGTGAGCTGCTTCTCGTCGAGCTTGAAGTCCTTCATCCACTGGGCGACCTGCGGCTCCTTGTCCGCGAAGCCCTTGCGCGCCAGCAGGTGGATGCCGTCGCCCGAGCCGAACGCGCCCTTGGGGTCGGCCAGCTTGGTCATCTGGTACTTGCTGTAGGCCCAGTGCGGCGACCAGAGCGCGACCGCGACCGGCTCCTGCTTGGCGTAGGAGCGCTCCAGTTGCGAGAGCATGCCGGCGGTCGAGCCGCTGATCAGCTTGTACTCCTTGTCGAGCCCGTAGCCGGGCAGCACCTTCTCCTTGAGCAGCTTCATCTCGCCCGCGCCGGGCTCGATGCCGATGAGCTTCCCGTCGAAGGTGCCGCCCTTGCCCTTGAGGTCCGCCAACGACTTGACGCCCTTGACGTAGGAGGGCACGGCGATCTCCAGCGACGTCGGCTCGTACCAGGAGCCGAGGTCATCCAGCTTCTCGCGGTAGGTCTTCCAGTACGACTCGTGCGTCACCGGCAGCCAGGAGTTGGTCTGTACGTCGATGTCGCCCGCGGCCATGCCGGTGTAGAGCGCGCCCACCTCGTACGACTGGGTCTTCGGCTTGAAGCCGCGCTGCTCCAGGACCTCCTTCCAGAGGTAGGTGGAGGCGACGCCCTCGTCCCAGTTGATGTAGCCGATGTTGACCGAGCGGCCCTTGCCGACGTCCGCGGTGACCTGGCGGCCCTCGTCGTCGTCGCCGAAGACGTTGAGACCGCCGGCGACCAGGGCGAGCACGACCACGCCGACGGTGGCGAGCGAGGTCGCCGGGCGCCACTGGAGGACGCGCAGACCGTGCGTGGCGTCGGCGTTGCGCTTGGCGATGGCGCGGCGGCCCAGCGGCGAGACCCGCTCGCCGAGCGCGCCGGTCATCCGGTCCAGGTACATGGCGAGGATGACGACCGCCAGGCCGCCCTCGAAGCCGAGTGCCACGTCCACCGAGCTGATCGCCTCGAAGACGGAGGATCCGAGCCCGCCGCCGCCGACCATGCCGGAAATGACGACCATGGACAGGGCCAGCATGATGGCCTGGTTGACGCCGGCCATGATGGTCGGCAGTGCCAGCGGGAGCTGCACCCGGAACAGGGTGCGGCGCGGGCTGGTGCCGAACGCGTCGGCCGCCTCCACCAGTTCCTCGTCCACCTGCCGGATGCCGAGTTCCGTCATGCGCACGCTGGGCGGCATGGCGAAGACGACGGTGGCGATGGCGCCGGGCACCACACCCACGCCGAAGAAGAAGATGCCGGGGATCAGGTAGACGAAGGCGGGCATCGTCTGCATGAAGTCGAGGACCGGTCGCAGCACCGCGCTCACCACGCGGTTGCGCGCCGCCCAGATGCCGAGCGGCACCGCGAGCAGGATGGTGATGAAGCCGGCGACCAGCACCAGGGCGAGCGTCTCCATCGCCTCGTCCCACTGCTGGATCGAGTCGATCAGGGCGAACCCGGCGAAGGCCACGACGCCCGCGACGACCCCGCGCAGCCACCAGGCGATGACCGCCAGGATGCCCGCGAACAGCAGCGGTTCGGGCGCGGCCAGCACGTCGTGCAGGCCCTGGTACATGCCGTCGACGACCTTGGCGATGAAGTCGAAGAGCCAGTCGAGGTGTTCCCGCAGGTAGGTGATCCCCGAGTCGATCCACTTGCCGATGTTGAGCCTAGGCACCCGCGGTCACCTTGCCCCCGGCCGTGCCCTTGTCCGCGCCGTCGCCGGTCTTCACTGCCACGTCTTGCTGGTCCTTCTGGTCTTGCGGGTCGTCGGTGCCCCCGGCGCCCTTCGCGCCCTGTGCACCGTTCGCGCCCTGTCCGCCCTGCTCGTCCTTGGTCAGGCTCGGCGACGCGGGTTCGGTGGACCGGGTGGGCTCGCCGAGCACGGCCAGCAGCCGGGCGGCCGGCACCACGCCGATCAGCTCGCCGGCGTCGTCCACCACCGCGATCGGCTCGGAACTGGCCGAGCAGGGGACGAACAACTCGACGATGGGGGTTTCCACGGTCACGATGGCCGGCGCCGCGGCCAGCACCTCGCGTGCCGTACGGGGCGTGCCGCCGTCGCCGGGCGCCAGCACGCCGGCCGGGTCGGCCATGATCGCGCCGGCCGTGAGCACCCGGGTGCGGTCGACGTCCTGGGTGAAGGAGGCCACGTAGTCGTTGGCCGGGGTGACCAGGATGTCGCGCGCGGTGCCGATCTGCACGATCCGGCCGTCGCGCATGACGGCTATCTGGTCGCCGAGGCGCATCGCCTCGTTGAGGTCGTGGGTGATGAAGACGATGGTCTTCTTCAACCGCTTCTGGAGCTCCAGGAGCTGGTCCTGCATGTCGCGCCGGATCAGCGGGTCGAGCGCGCTGAAGGACTCGTCCATCAGCAACAGGTCGGCGTCGGTGGCCAGCGCGCGGGCCAGCCCCACGCGCTGCTGCATGCCGCCGGACAGCTCGTCGGGCCAGGAGTTCTCCCACCCGGCGAGGCCGGCGAGTTCCAGGGCCTCCTTGGCGCGCTCCTCCCGAGCCGCCCGCGGCACGCCCTGCACCTCAAGCCCGTACGCGGCGTTCTCCAGGACGCTGCGGTGCGGGAACAGCGCGAAGTGCTGGAAGACCATGCTGATCTTCCGCGAGCGCACCTCGCGCAGTTCACGCGCGCCCAGCTCGGTCAGGTCCTGACCGTCGTAGCTCACCCGCCCCGCGGTCGGCTCAAGGAGGCCGTTGAGCGTCCGGAGCAGGGTCGACTTGCCCGACCCGGAGAGCCCCATGACGACGAATATCTGGCCTGCCTCAACGGAGAACGAGGCGTCGATGACGGCCGCCGTGGTCCCCTGGGAGCGCAGCTCCTCGCGGCTCGCGCCGCCTTCAAGGGCCGTTACGGCCGCCTTCGGTCGCCTACCGAAGACCATGTACAAGTGCTCGGCTCGCAGCCTGGACACATACACCTCTCGGGTCGAAGTCACATAACGACCCGGGCCCCCGGGGGGGCTTCCCGCCGGAGCGGGAGGTCAGGTCGTGGAGCGGGCGGTTTCGGCCCGGCTGCCCAGATGCCCAATGCAATAGTTGAATGCGCTACAGGGTCCGCTCCGGGACCGCGCCTGCCCCGCCCCCTTGAAGGCAAACCCTTTCGTGGCCCACCTCACATTCCGCTCAGGTTTGCCGGGTGCGGCATGATCGGACAGGTGACCCGACGCCTGATGCTCCTCGACACCGCCTCGCTGTACTTCCGTGCCTACTTCGGCGTGCCCGACTCGGTCCGCGCCCCGGACGGCACGCCCGTCAACGCGGTGCGGGGGCTGCTCGACTTCATCGCCCGACTCGTCCAGGACCACCGCCCCGACGAGCTGGTCGCCTGCATGGACGCCGACTGGCGACCCCAGTGGCGGGTCGACCTCATTCCCTCGTACAAGGCGCACCGGGTCGCCGATGAGCCCGCCGCACCGCTGACGGCCGGCGAGCACGCGCCGCACACCGGCGACTACGCCGAGGAGGTCCCGGACACCCTCGCCCCGCAGGTGCCGGTCATCGAAGAGGTGCTGGACGCGCTCGGCATCGCCCGGGTCGGCGTGGCCGGCTACGAGGCGGATGACGTGATCGGCACCCTGGCGACCGCGGCGGGCGGCCCGGTCGACATCGTCACCGGCGACCGCGACCTCTACCAGCTCGTCAGCGACGACCGCGCGGCGCGCGTGCTCTACCCGATCAAGGGCGTGGGCACCCTCCAGATCGTGGACGAATCGTGGCTGCGCGAGAAGTACGGGGTGGACGGCTCCGGCTACGCGGACCTGGCCCTGCTCCGTGGCGACCCCAGCGACGGCCTGCCGGGCGTGCCGGGCGTCGGCGAGAAGACGGCCGCCAAGCTGCTCGCCGCCCACGGCGACCTGGCCGGCATCATGGCCGCGGCGGCCGACCCCGCCTCCAAGATCACCCCGGCGCAGCGCAAGCGGCTGGTCGAGGCCCGGGAGTACGTCGCCGTCGCGCCCCGCGTCGTACGGGTCGCCACCGACGTACCGCTGCCGCCGTTCGACCCCGCCCTACCCAGGACTCCACGCCATCCCACGGCCTTGGAAAAGTTGGCCGAACGCTGGGGTCTGGGCAGCTCACTGCACCGGGTGATCTCCACACTCGGAGCCTGAGCTGTTAAGTTAGGTAAACCTAACTTCTCTCTTAAAGTGGAGGAACCGTGACAGAACGTCCGGTCCGTAAGCAGCCGCAGCTCCACCGGGGCCGCGTGAGCCGCACCGAGCAGCTCACGCCCCACATGGTCCGCGTGGTGCTCGGTGGTGAGGGGCTAGCGAACTTCAGCGCGGGCGAGTGGACCGACCACTACGTCAAGTTGCTGTTCCCCATAGAAGGCGTCACCTACCCCGAGCCCTTCGACATCCAGCAGATCCGTGCCGAGATGCCGCGCGACCAGTGGCCGGTCACCCGCACCTACACCGTACGGAGTTGGGACCCGGTCAAGGGCGAGGTGACCGTCGACTTCGTGGTGCACGGCGACGAGGGCGTGGCCGGCCCGTGGGCCAGCAGCGTCAAGCCGGGCGAGGAGATCTACTTCCTCGGTCCCGGTGGCGCCTATGCGCCCGCGCCCGATGCCGACTGGCACCTGCTGGTGGGCGACGAGAGCGCGCTGCCGGCCATCGCGGCGGCCGTCGACCGGCTCGCGGCCGGCGGCGGGGCGAATGCCCACGTCTACATCGAGGTGGCGGACGAGAGCGAGCACCAGCCGCTCGCCGATGCGCCCGGAGTCACGGTGCAGTGGCTCTACCGGGACGGCGCCCGGGTCGGCGCCAAGCTCACCGAGGCCGTCCAGGCGCTCAGCTTTCCGGCCGGTGAGGTGCACGCCTTCGTCCACGGCGAGGCGGGCTTCGTCAAGGAACTCCGCCGCCACCTGCGCATCGAGCACCAGATCCCCCGCGAGCGTCTGTCGATCTCGGGCTACTGGCGGCTCGGCCACAACGAGGACGGCTGGCAGGCGTCCAAGCGCGAGTGGAACGCGCAGGTCGAGGCAGAACAGGAGCAGAACACGACGGCCGGCTGACCACCCGCCGCCGGCCCCGGGCACCCCGCACCGCGGCGCGCCGGCGGCCGGCTCGACCCGGCTCCCCGCGCTCCCTGCGCCTCCCCGCTCCCCTCAATTCGCCGCAGTTCCTGCGCCTTTCGCAGTTTCTGCGCCTTCTTCGAGTCCGGCACCTCTCGCGTGTCCCGCGCTGCCCGCGTGGCCGTGGGGGGGGGGGGCCGCCCCCCCCCCCCCCCCCCCCCCCCCCCCCGCCCCCCCCCCCCCCCGCGGCCCCCCCCCCCGCCCCCCCCCCCCCGCCCCCCCCGCCCCCCCCCCC
>NZ_JBEHZD010000472.1:0-6356 GCF_040240285.1 Streptomyces sp. HSW2009
GTTAATGATGGACTTCGGGGCCTTGGGGCCAGACCTCTTGCTCTTGTCGTAGAGGTGAATCACCGCCGTGAATTTATCATTCCTGGAACCTGCGATCATTTCCAGGCTTCGGCTCGGGCTCTCATCCGGGCCGTACTTCTCGACGCTCCATCCCCTGCCGGGAAGCTTCTCCCTGAGGTTCTCCATGCCCTGCCTCAGGTCCTGGATGGGGACGTCCCAAATGGACCAGAAGTAAATGATCCTGTAGTACTTTTCGATGTCCTTCCCGGCGCACTCTGCGGTGAGGGGTCCTGGCTTGGTCACCTTCCCTTTTACGCCGGCCGCATCGAAAATGTCGCTCGCCAGTCGTGCTGCCTCGTTTTTTGTGTCGGAGGCGCGGCGTACTTCGGCCGGCGATGTCGAATCGCCTTTTTCTGATAGGTCCATCCAGAGCCCGCCCGCCAGAACTGTCACGACCGTGAGTGCCGCGATGCCAGTGCGTGTGCGAATGGGTCGGTATAAGCGAGATAAGCCAGTCAGCTTCTTGTTCTTTATGGTGGTCCTCCATGGCTAGACGGGCCCGCATCGGTCGCGTTGCCCCCGCGGTCGATCCGCCACGTCCCTCACTTCCTGCCTTCCGCCAGGAAACCCCCCACCACAGCCGCGAACCGCTCCGGCGCATCGTGATGGGTGACGTGGCCCGTGGGGAGTTCTACCAGGCGGGCGTTGGGGGCGCGGGTGGTCATGGCGTGGGCGTGGGGGGAGGGCAGGACGTCGCTGTGGGCGCCGCGGATGAGGAGGGTGGGGCAGGAGACGGACGTCCAGTCGGACCAGTGGTTGCCGTTGAGGGCCTGTTGGGAGGCGAACGTGTCGTCGATGTCGAAGGAGAAGCCCCAGCCGCCCGCCGTCTGCCGGAAAGCGCACTCCAGATAGGGGGCCGTCGGGCCGAGCGCCTCGACCAGGGCCGCCCGGGTCGGGGCGGTGCGGGGGAGGGCCAGCGTGAAGGACCAGCTCAGGTCCAGGTCAGCGCCGATGTCTTCGACGATCAGGCGGCTGACCCGGGCCGGGTGGCGGGCCGCGAACTGGTAGGCGTTCACGCCGCCCAGGGAGTGGCCGATGAGCGGTACGGGGCCGAGCCCCAGCCACTGGTGGAAGGCGAGGACGTCGGCCACGTAGTCGTCCCGCGCGTACCGGGTGGCGCGGTCGGATTCGCCGTGGCCGCGCTGGTCAAGTGCGATCAACCGCCAGCGCGGTGCGAGCGCCGCGGCGAGGGGCGCGAACGCCGCCGCCTCGTTGTAGTGCCCGTGCAGGGCGAGGAACGGGCTTCCCGGGCCGCCGAAGTCCAGATAGGACAGCTTCCGCCCGCCCACGGTGAAGGAGCTTCGCATGGCGTCGAGCGTAGGGGGAGGCGCGGTCGGGTGTGTGTGGTTCGCCCGGCCGGTAGGTCGCTCACGCGGTGGTTCCGCTGGCCGGGTGGGGGCGGCCGGCGCCCTGCCGTACCGCCATTCCGCCCCGTACCAAAGCCCCCAACGGCCCAAAGCCTCCAACGGCCCAAAGCCCCCAACGGGCCAAAGCCCCCAACGGCCCGAAGGTCCCACAACCCGGCGGTCTGAAGGCCCGAAGGCCTCAGAGTCCAACGGCCCGAAGGCCCCAGAGTCAAGCGGTCTGAAGACCCCACACCCCGGCGGCCTGAAGGCCCGAAAGCTCCACAGTCCTGCGGCCCGGGGGCCAGAAGCCCCCACGGCTCAAGCCTCGACGGCCTCAAGCCCCCACAGCCGTACGGTCGTTGCCCATCCGTGCGGCCCCCTCCGCCGCACGCCACGGGCAACACCCCGTACGCAGCCGGTTGCGACCCGTTGCGGGTCAACTGGCAGGTGCAACAGTGTAGTTGAAGCATGAACGCCAGCAGCCGCCGGGCCCCCCCCCCCCGCCCCCCCCCGGGGGGGGGGCGCCCACGGGGCGCGTCAGGGGTGGAACTTGGTGAAGAAGTCCGGGCTCAGTTGGTTGAGCCAGGCGTGCGTGACGCCGGTCCAGCCGATGCGGAGGAAGTCGGCCTTGCCGTCGCCGTCGATGTCGGCCAACTGGACGTCCTTCGGCGGCACCTCGCCGTCACCGGCGATCCGGCCGATGTCGCGGTACGTGCCGTCCGCGCCCTGCGCGCCCTCGTTGATCCAGGCCCTGGCGCCGCCCCTGGCCGTGATCAGGACGCGGTCGGCGCGCCGGTCGCCGTTGATGTCCGCGTACCGGATCTGCCGGGGGTTCTCCAACGCGCCGCTGATCCGCGTCGGCGCGGTCCAGTCCAGGTGCTTCTTGCCGTCCTGCTCCTGGAGGCCACGGTTGTAGGCGGCCGTCGTGCTGCCGTCCGGCTCGATCAACAGGTAGTCGTCGCGCCCGCCGCCGGTGACGTCGGCGAACCGGATCTGGGTCTTCGGGTTGATGGTCAGCCGGTCGCCGGTGGAGCCCTTGGTGAAGACGCTGGCCACCCCGTCGTACGGCTTCATGCACAGCCGCGAGCCCGCGGGGTTCGCCGCGTCCCAGGTCTTGAGGTGCACCTTTCCGTCGAGCTCGACGACCATGCAGTCGGGGAAGCCGTCCCCGTCGACGTCGCCGAAGCGCAGCATGTTGCCCACCGCGCCGGGCGCCGGCTGGTACGCGTTCTCGCCCTCGACGAACGGCGTCCACTGGCGACCCGAGGGGCCGCTGTTCCACCAGAAGCGGATGCGCTGCTGGTCATCAACCGTCACGAACTCGGCCTTGCGGTCCTTGTTGATGTCGACCATCCAGAACCGGCTGGACGAGGGGAACTGCTGCTTCTGGATGACGCCGCGGTCGTCCCAGCCGGGGCCCAGCCGGTTCGACTCGCCCGTGCCGCCGTCGCTCCCCGCGCCGTGGTCTTCGAGGCCGCACGGATGGGAGCCGGCGTCGGGCGCCTGCGGGCCGGGGCGGCCGATCCAGCCGTCGTCGTGGGCCGCGCGGGCCGCCTTCCCGAAGGCGTCACCGATCTTGCGGTAGCCGTCGTCGGTCGGGTGGATGCCGTCGCCACTGACGTCGCCCGCGTTCAGCGCGGACACGTCCGCGTACTTGACGTGTTCGCCCTCGCCGGCGAGCCGGTCGACCAACCCCGGGATCTTGGCGGTGAACGCCTTGCCGCGCGCGTCGGTGCCGGCGTCGCGGAACGGCTGCATGCCCGCCACCAGGACGGTGACCCCCGGCGAGTCGGTCAGCACCTGCCGCACCAGGGATTCGAGCCGGCCGATCGCGCCGTCCATCTGGTAGTCCTGGATGACATCGTTGCCGCCGGCGAGCAGGGTGATGACATTGGGCCGGTAGGTCTTGACCGCGCACTCCGCCTTGCCGGCGATGTGGCTGATCCGGTAGCCGGGCCAGCCCTCGATGTCACGGTCGCGCATGGTGCCCACCCGTACCGAGCCGACCCAGTCCACCTCGTCGGCCACGGTCAAGAACGCGTCGTCGGCGACCCGCCGGTAGCCGTTGCCGTCCGAACTGACCTCGCCGAAGGTGGTGGACGAGCCGAGCCCCATCACCCGCCACCGCACGGGCTCGCTCGGGTCGGGTGGGGCGATGCCGCGGTACGGGTTCCAGGTGTAGTCCAGGTCGGCCTTGGCGGGCTTGCCCGGCCAGTTGAAGTAGTTGAAGACCAGTTCGGCCGGGTTGGTGGCGAGGAAGCCCTTGCCCGGCAGGTCGTCCTTGTCGTCCCAGGCCCACGGCGCGCTGGCCGCGTCCACGTTGCACGACGCCGCGCCGCTGCCCTCGCCGCACGCGGCGCCGTGCGGGTTGGGCCCGTCGTCGCCGGCGAAGTTGGTCGGCTTGGCGAACAGCGAGGTGGTGTTGCGGCTGTCCCACATGCCGCCGTCGGCGAACACGTCGACCAGGGTGTACTGCACGTCCCGGTCGTTGGGTCCGGTCGGCTCCTCCGCCGTGTCACCCGGTACGTACAGGACGCCGTCGCCCTTCTCGTACTGTTCGCGCACCCGGTCCCGGGCGCTGAACGACCACGCCGCATGGGTGTTGGCCTGCTGTGCCGTCCACGGCCGCAGGTGTCCGTCCCCGTGCGGGCTCTTCTTGAGGTCGAGGTCGCCGTCGATGTTCTCGGCCCCCGACGTCCAGTCGCTCTCGTCGGGCACGTACGAGTAGAAGTCCGAGTGCGACACGGTGATCGCGGCCTTCAGCGTGCCGTACCGGGAACTGTCGCGCTGCACGACGACGAGCACACCCTCGGTGTCGTTCTCGTGCTCGCTGAGGTCCTCCTGGTAGTCCTCCAGGGACCCGTCCGCCCAGTCGCGGGGGTGGAAGTAGGTGTAGAGGAGGTAGGAGAAGCCCTTGGTCTGGACGACCGAGTAGTAGACGTGCGCGGGCAGCGGGTGCTCGCCGGTGTTCTCCCAGTTGTTGCGCCCGTTGATGTCGCCGTCGAAGTCGTACGAGGTGATGTAGTCGGACTTGCCGCCGAGGCTGGTCGCGCCGCTGGTGTCGACGTCCTGGAAGTGCACCGGGGCCCACCACTCGGCGAGCGCCGCCCGGTCCTGTGCGGGGGAGGCGGTGGCCGGGCTGGGCTCTGCGACGGCGACGCACCAGGTCGCGGCGAGCATCGCTAGGACGACCCCCAGGCGGATGCCCAACCTGGCTCCCAGCCTGGCCCTCAGGCTGACTCTCCGCACGGCTCCCGGGCCGGGCCCCAGGCTGGCTCCCACCCTGGCCCCCACGGTGGACGGGGAGTTGGGTCTGTGGCGTGGTGGCACGCGGTATCGGCTCGACAACACTGTTCCTCCCGAAACGGTGGACGAGCACCACGTGCCGTGCCGTGCCGAACCGGGGTACGGGCCGAGGGCAGGGCGCGCGGTGCGGGGCGAAGACCACCGCTCAACACGGCTGGCCCTGCGCGGAGTTTAGGCGCGGGGGCGTGCGACTGGCCGGCCCGTGCGCCGGCCAAGAGCTGCCCGGGGCGGGCACGGGGAAGCGGTACGACGCGCGCGGCAGCGGAACCGGCGATGAGTGCCGGGCATTGCGCGAAGTAGCAGGCCAGGGCCGGTGCGGGGCCCGGCGGGCGGCCCCGTTGCCGAGCCGCCCGCCAGGTTCGTCGCCGCTGGGTCCGCCTACCGCGGCGCCCGAATCCGCGGAGGCGTCGCGATCATCGGGCGTCCGATGCCGAAGTGGTGGCTGGTGTCGGTGTGGATGCCGGTGCTGGTACGGGTGCGGCTTCTGGTGCCGGTACGGGCGCGGTCTCGCCTGCCGCGGGCCGTGCGGCCGGGCCCGCGGCAGGGTGGGACCACAGCCCCCGCGCGGCCAGCAGCGGCAGCACGCCCTCGCCGAACCAGTACGCCTCCTCCAGGTGCGGGTAGCCGGAGAGGACGAACTCGTCGATGCCCAGCCGGTGGTACTCGACGATGCGGTCGGCGACCTCCGCGTGGCTGCCGACCAGCGCGGTGCCGGCGCCGCCGCGCACCAGACCGATGCCGGCCCACAGGTTCGGGTGGATCTCCAGACCTGCGGGGTCGCCGCCGTGCAGCGCCAGCATCCGCCGCTGGCCCTCGGACTCGCTGCGGGCCAAGCCGCGCTGCACGGCCCGTACGGTCTCCGCGTCGAAGCCGTCCAGCAGGCGCTGCGCCTCGGCCCACGCCTGCTCGGAGCGCTCCCGCGTGATCACGTGCAGCCGGATGCCGAACCGCAGGTCGCGGCCCTCGCGCGCGGCGAGCGCCCGTACCCGGGCGATCTTCTCGGCGACCTGGGCGGGCGGCTCGCCCCAGGTCAGATAGGTCTGCACATGGCGGGCCGCGACCTGGCCGGCGGCCGGCGACGAGCCGCCGAAGTAGATCTCCGGCACCGGCTCTGGCACCTGGGTCAACCTGGCCTGCTCGACCCGTAGGTGGTCGCCGGCGAAGTCCACCTCGCCGCCGCGCCACAGGGCCCGGACGATGTGCAGGAACTCGTCGGTACGGGCGTAGCGGGCGTCCTTGTCCAGGAAGTCGCCGTACGCGCGCTGCTCCCGGCTCTCGCCGCCGGTGACGACGTTGAGCAGCAGTCGGCCGCCGGTCTGCCGCTGGTAGCTGGCTGCCATCTGGGCCGCCAGCGTCGGCGACAGGAAACCGGGCCGGAAGGCGACCAGGAACTTCAGCCGCTCGGTGTGTTGGCTGACCATCGCGGTGGTCAGCCAGGCGTCCTCGCACCAGGCCCCGGTCGGCGTCAACGCACCGAGGAAGCCCAGGTCTTCGGCGGCGCGGGCGATCTGGGTGAGGTAGCGGACGGTCGGCGGGGGGGGGGCGCCCCGCCCCCCCGCCCCCGGGCCGGCGCGCCGCCCCTGCTGCCCGAGCGGCCCAACTCGCAGTACACGGCGCCGGAGATGACCGCCGCCCACCTGGCCG
>NZ_JBEHZD010000473.1:0-6325 GCF_040240285.1 Streptomyces sp. HSW2009
GAGCAGCCCGCCGCCGGAGCCGACGGTGCCGGCGCCGACCACCGAGCCGCCCACCGCGCCGCCGTCGAGCACCCCGCCGCCGGCCGAGGGGACGGAGCCGGCGCCGCAGGCCAAGCCGCTGCGGGAGCGGTGACGTCGGTCACGGGGGCCGGCCGCCGCGGCGGGCCGTAGCGGGCGGGGTCGGGGGCGGGATTTGCCTTCCGGGGGGCGGGGTGCGTATGGTGGTAGATCGTTTGATCCCATTTGCCCGGCCGACTTCGGAGAACCCTCCCGGAGCGCGCCGCGTGGCGCGTTCCTTTCCTTGCCGTGGCTGACCGCATTGAGGCGGTCGTTTGCGAAATCACACGGAGTCTGGGCGCGTGCCGTAACTCCGGAAGGTTTCGCGTTTCGCATGTCCATTTCTGCTGAGCACACCGTCATGCCCGAGCTCGACGAGGTCGGCGTGACCCCCGAGAGCGCCGCGGCGCTCACCACCGAGCCCGCCGAGTCCGCTGCTGCGGTCGAGCCCGCTGCGGTCGTTGAGTCCGTTGAGTCCGCCGAGCCCGTTGAGACGGCCGGGGACGCCTCCGACGCTGCGACTGCCGAGCAGGTCGCCCCCGTCGCATCCGCCGACGAGCAGACCGCATCCGCCCCCGAGCAGGCCGAATCCGCCGCCGCGGGCGAAGAGTTCGACGGCGGCGCCGACGAACCCGCTGAGAAGACCCTCACCTTCGGCGACCTCGGCCTGCCCGAGCAGGTCGTGCGCAAGCTGAAGCAGAACGGTGTGACCACCCCGTTCCCGATCCAGGCCGCGACCATCCCGGACGCGCTGGCCGGCAAGGACATCCTCGGCCGTGGCCGTACGGGCTCCGGCAAGACGCTCTCCTTCGGCCTCCCGCTGCTGGCCCAACTCTCCGGCGGCTTCACCGAGAAGAAGCGCCCGCGCGGCCTGATCCTCACCCCCACCCGCGAGCTGGCCATGCAGGTCTCCGACGCGCTCCAGCCGTACGGCGACGTGCTCGGCCTCAAGCTCAAGGTGGTCTGCGGCGGCACCTCGATGGGCAACCAGATCTACGCCCTCGAACGCGGCGTCGACATCCTGGTCGCCACCCCGGGCCGACTGCGCGACATCATCAACCGCGGTGCGGCCACGCTGGACCAGGTGCAGGTCGCGGTGCTCGACGAGGCCGACCAGATGGCCGACATGGGCTTCCTGCCCGAGGTCACCGAGATCCTCGACCTGGTGCCGACCGGCGGCCAGCGGATGCTGTTCTCCGCGACGCTGGAGAACGAGATCGACACCCTCGTCAAGCGCTACCTGTCCAACCCGATCACGCACGAGGTGGACGCGGCGCAGGGCGCGGTGACCACCATGAGCCACCACGTGCTCGTCGTGAAGCCGAAGGACAAGGCCCCGGTCACCGCGGCCATCGCGGCGCGCAAGGGCCGCACCATCATCTTCGTCCGCACCCAGATGGGCGCCGACCGGGTCGCCGAGCAGCTCGTGGACGCCGGCGTACGGGCGGACGCGCTGCACGGCGGCATGACGCAGGGCGCGCGCACCCGCACGCTGGCCGACTTCAAGGACGGTTACGTCAACGTCCTGGTCGCCACCGACGTCGCCGCCCGCGGCATCCACGTGGACGGCATCGACCTGGTGCTCAACGTGGACCCGGCCGGTGACCACAAGGACTACCTGCACCGCTCGGGCCGTACCGCCCGTGCCGGGCAGAGCGGCACCGTCGTCTCGCTGGCCCTGCCGCACCAGCGCCGGCAGATCTTCCGTCTGATGGAGGACGCGGGCGTGGACGCCTCGCGGCACATCGTCGGTGGCGCCGGCGCCTTCGACGACGATGTGGCGAGTATCACCGGCGCCCGTTCGCTCACCGAGGTGCAGGCCGAGTCGGCGGCGAACTCGGCCAAGCAGGCCGAGCGCGACGTGCAGGACCTCACCCGCCAGTTGGAGCAGGTGCAGCGGCGCGCGACCGAACTGCGCGAGGAGGCCGACCGGCTGCTGGCCCGCGCGGCCCGCGAGCGCGGCGAGGACCCGGCGGCGGCCGTGACCGCCGCTGCGGCTGCCCCGGCCGCAGGCGCCGCCGAGGCCGGCGAGCAGTCGACCGGTGCACAGGAGGCCGCGCCGACCGCCGCGACCCCGGAGGCCGCACCGGCCGCCGACAGCGCCGTACCGGCCCAGCAGGAGCAGGAGCGCAGCAGCTACGAGCGCCGCGACGACCGGGGCAACTTCGACCGCCGCGACCGTCGTGATGACCGCCCGCAGGGTGGGTTCCGTCGTGATGAGCGTCCGTCGGGTGGTTTCCGTCGTGATGAGCGTCGGGATGACCGGGGTGGTCGTTCCTTCGAGCGTCGTGATGACCGTCCGCAGGGTGGTGGCTTCCGGCGTGATGACCGCCCGCAGGGTGGGTTCCGTCGTGATGAGCGTCCGTCGGGTGGTTTCCGTCGTGACGAGCGTCGGGATGACCGGGGTGGTCGTTCCTTCGACCGTCGTGATGAGCGTCGGGATGACCGTGGTGGTCGTTCCTTCGAGCGTCGTGATGACCGTCCGCAGGGTGGGTTCCGTCGCGACGACCGCCCGCAGGGTGGCTTCCGCCGCGATGAGCGTCCGTCGGGTGGTTTCCGTCGCGACGAGCGCCGTGACGACCGCGGTGGCCGTTCCTTCGACCGCCGTGACGAGCGCCCCTCGGGTGGCTTCCGCCGCGACGAGCGCCCCTCCGGCGGCTTCCGTCGCGACGAGCGCCCGCAGGGTGGGTTCCGCTCGGACCGCCCGTACAACCGCGACCGTCGTGACGACCGTCCCGCCGGCGGCCACCGTCCCTCGGCCGGCGACCGCCCGCACGGCCGCCGCGATGACCACCGGGGCGCCGGCACCGGCTCCTTCGGCCGCCGCGACGACAAGCCGCGCTGGAAGCGCAACGGCTGACGCAGCACGGTGAGCGGGGCCCGTACGACACGGAACGACGTGTCGTACGGGCCCCGCCGCTTTGCCGTACGCGCCGGCCGCGCACCCCGCGCCGGGCGGGTGGGACCCCCGAACTCCTTATGCGCTCGGGGCCCGGCGCGGCGCCGGGCTATGCTGCGTGGTGCGGGCCATTAGCTCAATTGGCAGAGCAGTGGACTTTTAATCCATTGGTTCAGGGTTCGAGCCCCTGATGGCCCACCAGGAAAGACCAGGTCGCACCTGGTTCGTGCAGGTGCGCAGGGCGCGGGTGGCGCGCCGTTGCCGGGTTGCTGGCGCGGTGGGCGCTACCTCACAGGGCAATACAGCTAGAGCCTGCGGAACAGCAGGATTTCGTCACGGTCCGCGCCGGGGCCCAGCCGTAGGGCCGCGGGCCCGCGGCCGACCTCCCGCCAGCCGAGGCGCGCGTAGAAGGTCTCCAGGCCCGCCCCGCCGCGGGCGGCGAGGTGGAGCTGTTCGAGCCCCATGCCGTCGCGGGCGCTGCGGTGGGCCTCGTGCATGAGCGCGGTGCCGATGCCGCGGCCCTGGACGCCCGGGTGGGTCTGCACGTGGTGCACGGTCCCCCAGTGGGCGACGAGTGGGGAGAGATCGCGCCGCAGGTGGAGCCAGCCGACCAGGCGGGGCCCGAGGTGGGCGGTCACCAGGCGGGACGTGTCCGGCGCGAGGGTGCGTACGAGGGCGTCGAGTACGGGCGCCACCTGTTGGCTGTCGACGGGTGGGAAGGGGAACCCGGCCGCACCGCCGGCATTCGTGACGGCGATCCAACAGGCGAGCAACTCCTGCCGCAACGCGGGACCGACGGCGGCTGCGGAACTGATCTGCTCGATACGGAGGGCGTCAACGGTCATGCCGGAGCCTGCCCGGGGTGGCTGGGGGGCACGCTCCGTGCGGGCGTTGGCTTCGCGTTCGGGCGGTGGTGGTGGGGGCCGGGGTCAGCGTGCTCGGCGCTCCGTGCGGCTGGCGACGCTCAGGTGGAGGCCCGAGTGGAGGTGGGGCAGGCCGGCGCTGTGGTGGGCCGTGGTGAGGGGGCCTCGGGCGAGGGCGGTGAGGACGGCGCGGGGGCTGGCGGCCGGGTCGAGTACCAGGGTGAGGCGGGCACGGGGGCGGTGCCTGCTGCCGGTGAGGCGGACCCGGGCCCGTCGTACGCCGGGGAGGTCGGCCGCCTGCGCGGTCATCACCTGGGACAGGGCGGACGTCCGCAGGGTGTGACGGGGGGTTTCCCTCGTCTCGTCGGGGGTGGGTGGGGGGACGGGGAGGGTGTGGGGGGTGCGGGGTGGCTGGGCCAGCAGCCAGCAGGCTTGGGTGAGGAGGCCGAGGGCGAGCGCGGCCAGTACGGCTGCCGGCCACCAACTGCGGTCGCGCACCTCGGTGGCGGCCAGCCAGTCCACGAGTTCGGCGCGCGGGTGCCAGCGGGGCCACCAGGCGGGGAGTGCGTACGGGAGGTCGCCGCGGGCGGCCAGGCCGGTCCCCGCGACCCAGGTGCCGGCGGCGAGGCCGGTGAGACCGAGCACGGCCAGCAGGGCCCGGTTCAGCAGGCGGCTGCCTGGGGGGTCAACCATCGGCCGGCTCCTCTCCTCCGCGCGGGGGTGGTGGGGTGTGTGGGGGGGTCGGTGAGGCGGGTTGTGGGTTGGATGGTGGGTTGGATGGTGGGTGGGGGCTGGCTTGTGGGTGGGGTGTGCCGGGGGTGGCTGCGCCTGGGTTGGTCGTGGGCGTTTCGTCTGTGTCTGGGGTGGTCGTGGTCGGCCCGTTCCCGCGCCCCTCGGCCGGGCCCGGGGTGGCTGCGCCTGTCCCGCCCGTGCCTGTCCCGCCCGTGCCCGTCCCGCCCGTGCCCGTGTCGTCCACGACGGTGTTCGTCGCTGTCGCGGGGGTCGCGGGGGTCGCGGGGGTCGCGGGGGTCGCGGGGGCCGCGGGGGTCGCGGGGGTGTGGGGGCGGGGTGGGGTGGTGATGTGCAGGGTGAGGCGGGGTGGGTGGGCCAGGCCGAGGCTGTCGGTTGCTTCGAGCAGGGCCGTGTGGAGGGCGGCGCGGACGGTGTGGCCGTCGCCGTACGACACGGTGGCCCGCACCACGGCCCGGCCCCGGCCGCGCATCCGTACCTGTGCCGCGGTCACGCCGGGGGTGTGCAGCGCCGCGTCCCGTAACAGGGTGGCGGCGCCGGCGCGGTCGAGTACGGCCCGTACGGAGGGGCCCGCGGGGGCCATCGGTAGTCGGCGTCGGCCGCCGGGGGTGAGGGCCAGGAACATCAGGTAGAGGCCGAGCAGGGCCAGTACGGCCGCGGCGCCTATCACCCAGCCGCTGGTGCCCGGCGTGTCCGCGCGCCAGTCGCGGGTGTGGGTGCGCCAGGGGGCGGCGGGCCGCCCGTAGTACACGGCCAACTGGTCGTACAGGAGCATGCCGCAGGCCGCGGAGCCGAGCAGGGCGAGCACCGCGGCCGGGCCGCGCCGCGCCGACCAGGGGCGGGGCGCGTGGCCGCGGGGCGTCTTCGGCGGCTTCTCCTCGGACGTGGTGCTCACTGCACCCGCCCGTCGTCGCCGGCCTCGGCCTGCGGGAGGTGGAGGCGCTCGACGCGGATGCGGACGGTGGCGACCGGCAGGCCGACCAGCCCTTCGGTGCGGCGGGCGACGTGGTGGTGGACGGCGTCGGTGGTGGCGGGTATGTCGATCGGGTACGGCAGGTCGAGGGCGAGGTTCAGCCGGGCGGTGCCGCGCCGGGTGACGGCGGTGGCGCGGGCGGTGGCCGTCGGGTGGTCGAGGTCGTGCAGGGCCTCGCGGGCCGCCGCGGTGGCGGTACGGCTGATGACGCGGTCGGCGATGCTGAGCGCGCCGCGTTGGGCTGCGGGGATGGTCACTTGAGCCTGCTGCGTTGGGCGGTTCGGGTGCGGGTGGTGGGACGGTCTTGGGTGGCGCGGTCCTGGCCCGGGCGGGCGAACTGGCTCCAGTCCAGGTCGCCTTCGCTGAGTCGGCCGACGACGAAGCCGACCGCGCCGAGCGCGGCGACCAGCAGGAAGGCGGTGAATCCGCCGAAGTAGCCGGCGAAGCCGAGCGCCATGCCGACGGCGAGGCCCACGATCGCGTTGCTCATGGCCTCCTCCTTGGGGTCCTTGGGGGTGCGGGGACGGGGCGGGCCCGGGCCCCCCGGGGGGGGGGCCCGGGGGCGGGGGGCGGGGGGGGGGGGGGGGGGGGGGGGGCCCGGGGCGCGGGGCGGCGCCCGCCCCCGGGGGGGGGGGGGGGGGGGGGGGGCCCCCCCGGGGGGGGGGGGGGGGGTTTGGGGGGGGGGGGGGGGGGGGGGGGGGGGGGGGGGGGGGGGGGGGGGGGGCACCCGGACCGCTCGGCCGCCCGCACGGAAGCCCGTGTTCCCTAAGCACAGCCACTAAG
>NZ_JBEHZD010000474.1:0-6319 GCF_040240285.1 Streptomyces sp. HSW2009
GGTACTACACCCTCCGCGACCTGCCGGGCGAGGGGGCCCCCCCCCCGCGGGGGGGGGGGGGGGGGGGGCCCCCCCGGGGGGGGGGGGGGGCGCGCAGGCGCCCCCGAACTGTTAAACGGATGACGGCCCGGGGGGCGTGGCCGCGGCGGCCGGCGGCGCCGGGTCGGCGCCGGCGGGGGCCGCGGTCAGGGCGACCGCGGAGGCGGCCAGCGCGGCGGACAGCAGGGTCACCCGGACCGGCCGGTCGGGGCTTGATGACGAGGTACGGCGATGGGACGCCACGGGAGCCGCATTCCCTTCCGTTGGCGGCGGTCCCCCGCGCCCACGGACGGGCGTACGACAGGGCGTGACCACGCGCCGCAGAGAGTAGCCGGCCGGGTACGGAGCGTCCAAGGACCGTCGGTGGCGCCGCGGCGGGCGCGCGCCGGCCGTCATCCGAGCAAGCCCAGGTCACCGGCGGCGCCGGCGGTCAACGACGGCGCATCCGATTCCCTCGTACGGGTGTTTCCCAGCCGACGGTTGATGGAAGGGGGTCGCGCCGGGCCATGCCGGGCAGCGGGGCGCCACGCCAGGGCGTGACCCGCGGGGCAGCCGACTACCGCCCACAGGCAGGCAGTTGGGGCGCGATCGGCGACGGCCGCGCGGCCAGCCCGGCGACCGGCGCCCCGGTACGCGGACGGCCCGGCACACCCAGCCATCCGGCACGCAGCCGCCCCAACGTCCAGCCGCCCCCGCGCAAGAGCCCCTACACGCACACGCCCCGGCACACAGACCGTCGAGCGGTCCGGGTGCCGGGGCGTGGTGTCAGCGGTGGGTGCGGCCGTGCGGGCTCAGATGCGGACGCCGAACTGGAACGGCATGTTGTCCATCGACTCGTAGCGCACGTTGGCACCGGGCTTGGGGGCGTGCAGCACCTGGTTGTTGCCGGCGTAGAGGCCGATGTGGTGCAGGTCGCCGTAGAAGAGCACCAGGTCGCCGGGCTTGAGGGCGCTGCGGCCGATCCGGGTGCCGTTGTTGGCCTGCGCCTGGGAGGTGCGGTCGAGCTTGACGTCCGCCTGCGCGTAGGCCCAGGACGTGAGGCCGGAGCAGTCGAAGGAGCCCGGGCCCGTGGCGCCCCACACGTACGGGGAGCCGATCTTGCCCTGTGCGGCGGCGAGTGCGGCGCCGGCGCGGCCCGAGGTGGGCACGTTGCTGCCGGTGTCGGACCCGCCGTCCTGGTTGCCGCCCTGCTCGCCGCCCTGGCCGGAGTCCTTGCCGTCCTCCAGCTTCGACCGGTCGGCGTTGGAGCGGTTGGCGCGCTCCTCCTCGGCCTTGGCGAGGTCGGCCCGCTCCTTGGCGGTCAGCGTGTTGAGCAGCGTCTGCGCCTTGGACAGCTTGTCCTGGATGTCGCGCTTCTTGGTGCCGAGCGCCTTACGGGTGTCGGCGAGGTCCTTCAGCTTCAGCGCGGCTTCCTCGCGCTGCTGCTTGAGGGTGCGCTGCGTGTCGGCGATCTTCTTGAGCGAGCCCGCCTGCTTGCTGGTGACCTGGTTGAGCGTGGACGCCTTGTCCAGGTAGTCGTCCGGGTCGGAGGAGAGGATGAGCTGGAGGGAGGGGTCCACGCCGCCGGAGCGGTACTGGGCGGTGGCCATCGAACCCAGGCCGTTGCGGAGCTTGTTCAGCTCCCCCTGGCCGCGGGCGACCTTGTCCTGGAGCGCGTCGACCTGCTTCTCCAGCGAGTCCTGCTTCTCCTTGGCCCCGTTGTACTTCTCGGTGGCCACCTCCGCCTCTTCGTACAGCTTGTCGACCTGAGCCTTGACGTCCTTCTTGGTCGGCTTCGGGTCGGCCTGTGCGGCCTGCGAGGAGAGGGCGACGGCAGCGGCGGCGGTCGCGGTGAGGACGGTTACCCGAGTACGGCTCGGCTGCTTGGGTCGACGGTGGGACGCCACAGTGGGCGAGCTCCTTCTTCCTCCAGCCGCCTACCGGGTGATGCGGGGCGTGACCCCGGCTCCGGACCTCGGACCCCCCGGGGCGGGAGTCGGCAGCACGGACTCGGCGGTACCTCCGCTGACACTCCGGATGAGTGATCAACCGCGCGAAGGTTCGGGGCCTGACCTTAGTGACCCCGCCGTGATCCGTTCAAACTCACAGGGGAATTTCTTGGCCGTCGAGCTCATCCTTTACCAACATCACACAATGCGTGACGCTGAACTGACGGATTGCTCACCATTGATCGGTGAATATCGACGCGTTGCCCATCCTCTGACCAGCGTTGACCGATTCACCCGAGGATGCCGGAAGATGATCGCCTATCAGGCCGGTTGCGGCGCGCCGCTCGACACGGGAACAACTCATGCCGAATCCGCCCGAATCGACGCCGCATCCCGCCCCGGCAGCACGGGCCGCACAGCACCCGGCCGACCTGCCACCGACCCGTCATCGACCTGCCGTGGACCTTCGGCAAAACCGCCGCCACCCCTTCCGCTTCCGCGCGCCGGACGCCCCCGCAGCGCCCCGTACGCCAGGTCCCAGCAGCGCCCGTACGCCAAAGGTTCCCAGCGCCCGGTTCAGGTGCGGGCGAGGCGCTTGAGCAGCAATACGGAGGCGACGGGGCGGGCGCCGGCCTTGGCGACGCCGTCGGCCACCTCGCGGTCGGTGGAGACCACGACCACGGGCCGGCCCGGCGGCTCGGCGCGCACCAGTTGGCGGATCAGCTCGTCCGCGGTGACCCCAGGCTTGCTGAACATCACCCGCACCCCGCGCGGCGGCGCAAGCAGCACCGGGGCGGCCAGTTCGGCGCCGTCGAAGACGCAGGTCATCTCCGCGCCGGTCTGCGCCGCCAGGACCGCGAGCCCGCCCAGCAGCCGCATCCGCTGCTTCTCCAGGGGCATCGTCGGATAGCCAGTCTTGGTGACGTTGTAGCCGTCCACCACCAGGTGTGCCTGGGGCAGCGCGAGCAGTTGGTCCAGCAGGGCGGGGTCGGTCTCGGACAGGGCGCGGGTCGCGATGTCCTTGGGCGTCATCTTGCCCGGCTCGACGGCGTCCACCAGATCGGCGGGGCGCATCGATGCGGGCGGCAGCGCGAGCTCCCGGCGCAGCCCCTGCGCGGCGTCGAGCATCGTGTCCAGCAGCAGCCGCAGCCGCATGTCCTCCACGCTGCGCCCCTCACGGACCGCGCGCCGGCTCGCTTCGAGCGCCGCCTCGGTCTCCGCCAGGCGCGCCTTCAGCCGGCGGGCCTCGCCGTCCGCTCTGGCCTGCTCGGCCGCGGTCGCCGCGCGCTGCACCTCCGCCTCCCGCGCGGACTTGCGCAACGCCGCCTCGCCGCGGCGCACGTCGCTCAGCGCGCTGCGCAGCTTGCGCTGGAGCGCCTCGGCCTCCTTGCGGGCCGCGTCGAGCTCCACCCGGGAGCGCTCGGCGTCGCTGCGGGAGGTGGCGCGCAGTTGGTCGAGTTCCGCGCGCAACTTGCGCACCTCGTCCTGGGCCTGGGCGCCCGCACGTTCGGCGTTGGCGCGCTGCGCCTCCTCGCCCGCGGCCTCCACCAGCTTGACCCAGCCGGTGGGGCGCAGCACGTACGCGAGGGCGGCGACGTCCACCGGGTCGGCCGCGGCGGGCGGCGAACCCGCCTCGATGGCCTCGGTCAGCTCGGGCTGGGTCTCCCGCAGCCGGGCCCCGATCCGCTGCCGGAAGGCGGCCGAGGTGGCGACGGCGGCGGCCATCGCATTGCCCGCGAACTTCGCGCGGCGGGTCGGCGTGAAGCGGGCGTACTGCCGCAGTTGGGGCGGCAGTTCGCCGACGGTCAGACCGCCGAAGGCGTCGGCGACCAGGGCCACCACCCGGTGTCTGACCCCTTCGGGCAGTGGGCGGTCGAGTCCCTCCACGACCTCGCCGGGCTCGCCGTGCGGGCCGTCCGGGTCCCCGTCGGCCGCAGCGGCCCGGGCACCGTCAGGACCGTGCGGGCCGTCCGGGCCGCTCGTCCGCTCCACCACCTGTCACAGCTCCGTTCTCAGGCGCTCGCGCCCGGGCGGTCCACCAGCTCGATCTGGTCGACCGCGTTGCACCAGCGGCAGCGCACCGACTCAATGGTCTCACTGACCACCTTGCGCTCCTCGGTGCTGGGCTCGCCGGCCAGGTCCAGGTGGACGTATTCGACGGCCTTGGTCGAGCGGGTCACGTCGAACCGGGTGAGATTGCCGCACAGGGTGCAGCGCCAGCGGGTCTGTGCTGTCGGCTGGGGAACGGCCATCGTGTCGTCCTTCACGTCATCTCGCGTTCGTTCGCGGCCCGCACGGCCTCCCGTACCCGGCTGCCGCACTGCCCCCGGGAGCGCCCGGACCCCACCGCGGTGCGCCGTCGGACTGCGGGAGTGCTGTGCGTAACCCTACGGCCTGATGGTCGCCGGGGTGGGGCGGTGGCGGCACCCCGTACCCAGCGAGGCGATCTGCGGCCTTGGAAGGGGTACGGGATGATCTGACCATGTTCAAGAAGGCGGCGGCCTTCGACGGCCCTCTCATGACATATGCCCTCATCGCGGGCTGCTGCCTGCTCTTCCTCCTCAGCCCCGTGGCCGGGCTCGCTCCCCCGGACGGGGACCGCTCCGAACTGCTGCGCGCGCAGGCCGACTACTTCGCGCGCTGGGGCGTGGTGCCCGCGCGCCTGTGGGACGGGCCGCTGAGCACCGCCCTCACCCCACTGACCGCGCTGTTCGTGCACGGGAACTGGCTGCACCTGCTGGGCAACATGCTCTTCCTGCTGGTCTTCGGCGCGATGGCGGAGGCCAGGCTCGGGCGGCTGCGGTTCCTGCTGTGCTATCTGACCGCCGGCTATCTGGCGCTGCTCGGCTTCGCCATCGCGCACGCGGACTCCGCGCAGCCGCTGGTCGGGGCGTCCGGGGCGATCTCCGGGGTGCTCGGCGCGTTCCTGGTGCTCTTCCCGCGGGCCCGGGTGACCAGCCTGTTCCCGTTCCTCTTCTTCCTGCCGCTGCGCTTCCCCGCCTATCTGGTGCTGCCGTTCTGGTGCACGCTCCAGTGGCTGGCCGTCCGCCAGGCGGGGCCCCGGCCCGGCGTCGCCTACCTGGCCCATCTGATCGGCTTCGGCCTCGGCTTCCTGTACGCGCTGGCCCGCTGGCGCAGCCGCCCTGGCCCGCAGGTCACCCGGGGGCGGCGGGCTAGAGTGAACGGGCCCGTTCAGGCCACCGAGGGAGACAGCCAGCCGTGATCACGTCAATCGTGCTCATCAAGACCAGCGTGGACCAGATCCCGGAGATCGCCGAGCAGATCGCCGCGCTGGAGGGGGTGAGCGAGGTCTACTCGGTCACCGGCGCCCACGACCTGATCGCCCTGGTGCGGGTGGCCCGCCACGACGACCTCGCGGACGTCATCCCCGGCCGGATCAGCAAGGTGCCGGGCGTGGCGTCGACGGAGACGCACATCGCCTTCCGCACGTACTCGCAGCACGACCTGGAGACGGCGTTCGCCATCGGCCTGGACGCCTGACCCCGCACGACGCGCCCCGCCGGGTGCGGTGGGGCAGGCCGGTCGCCGCCCGGCCCGTACCCGGCCGGGCCCCGCACCCGCAGCGACCGGCGCCGCAGGTCCGCGGTGCCGCAGCCCGGCGCCGGACGCGCGCCGCCGCCCGGGTAGCGGCGCGGCCGGCCGTACGGACCGACGTGCCGGGCACCGCGCACCGGCCGGCCGGCCACCTTTACGGGCCCGCTCCCCCGTCGTACCCGCGAGCACCGGCGCCCCGCCGACGCGTGCCGGCGCCGCGACCGCACCGTACGGCCGCGACCAGCGCAGATGAAGAAATCTTCAGGAACTCTTCATCCGCGCGCACGGGTCGGCCGCGCACCGTGGGGGCATGGCCCTCACCCACCGGCTGGCCGCCCTCGTGGCCGTCGTCGCGATCCCGCTCGGCATAGCCGTCACCAGCTATCTGCTGACCGACAGCCCGGACTCCCCCACGGCCCCCGCCCGGGTCGAACTCGAATCCGGCATCCCGGTGCCCGGCACCACCCCCTCCGGCGGGCCGGGCGCCGAACCCACCCGGCCCGCCTCGCCCAGCGACGAGACCGTGCCCCGACCAGCAGCGACCGACGGCAGGGGCGATGACGACACCGACGACCGACCCGGCGGCGGGGACGACGGCGACGACGCGGGCGACGACGGACCCGGTGACGACGGCTGACCCGGCCGGCCCCGGCCCGGGCGGCCGCCGGGGGGCCCCCCCGGGGGGGGGGCCCCCCCCCGGCCCCCCCCAACCCCCCCCCCCCCCGGCGCCGGGCGCCCGCGGTCCGCACCCTGTGACCTGCGGCCCGCGGCCCGGGCGCCGCACCGACCGACGGCCG
>NZ_JBEHZD010000475.1:0-6262 GCF_040240285.1 Streptomyces sp. HSW2009
GCAACCCCCACCCACCGAGCACTCCAGCCCTCACCCAGCAACCCCCCCCCCCCCCGCGCCGCCCCCCGGGTCGGGGTGGGGCCCCCCGCCCCCCCCCCGCCGGCGGCGCGGGGGGGGGGGCGGGGGGGGGGGGCCCCGCACGTCGCACGGTCGCCGTCATCTCAGGGGCGCCGGGCCCCGTCCACCTGTCTCACTTGGTCGAAACGGTGACCTTCTCGTCGTTCTTGAGCTGCTCGATCAACTGCTTGACCTTCGGCATGTCCCACAGCACGGCCGAGCCCTTGGAGGTCGCGTAGCCGGGGTTGGCGACCGGCATGTTCATCTGCTTGCCGTCGCCGCCGGTCACGCCCTTCATCGCCCAGAACATCGACCGCAGCTTCCACAGGCTCATGTCCTTGTCGACGATGAGCGAGTCGAGACCGGCGCTCATCGTCGGGTAGAGCCGGAACGGGTTGAGGATGGTGGACGGGGTGGCCGCCTGGGAGGCCAGCGTGGACAGGAACTTCTGCTGGTTCTTGGTGCGCTCCAGGTCGCTGCCTGCCTCGTACCGGTTGCGGACGAAGGCCAGTGCCTCCTTGCCGTCCAGCGTCTGCTTGCCCTTCTTGAAGTCGGCGCCGGACTTCTTGTCCTTGATGTCGCGGGGGATGTCCATCTCGACGCCGCCGACCGCGTCCACGATCTTCGCGAAGCCGCCGAAGCCGATCTCCGCGTAGTGGTCGATCTTCAGGCCGGTGTTGTACTCGATCGTGCGGACCAGCAGCTCGGGGCCCTGGATCGCGAACGACGCGTTCAGCTTGTGCTGCTGTTCGGGGATGCGCTTGCCGGACTCCGAACCGGTGAACGCCGGGATCGTGACCCAGGAGTCGCGCGGCAGGCTGACCATGGTGTTTCCGTTGTCACCGACGTGCAGGATCATCATCGAGTCGGTGCGCTTGCCCTCGGCCGAGCCGGTGTGCAGGTCCTTCTTCTCCTGGTCGGACATGCCCTCGCGGCTGTCGGAACCGACGATCAGGTAGTTGGTGCCCTTGCCGCCGTCCGGCCGGTCCTCCACCGCGCCCAGGTCGACGTCGCGCTTGAGCTTGGAGTCGGCCCAGAAGTAGGTGCCGATGGAGACGATCAGCAAGAACGCGAAGACGCTGATCACACCGATGGTGATGCGCTTGCGCCAGTGCGGGCGGGCCCGCGGCGGGCCGGGCGGCGTGCCCTGCGGCGGCGGGCCGGCACCGCGCCCCTGGTCGGCGGGTAGCGGCCCGCGGCCCGCACCGTAGACCTGGCCGGTGTTGTAGCCGTCGTCGTCGCCCTGCGCGTCGTGGTAGCCGTCGCCGGCGTGCGCACCGTAGGGCTCGGGGGGCTGTTGCCGCGGCGGGACCGGCCCGCGCGGCGCCCTTCCGGGCGGCAGCGGCGGCTCGCCCTGACGGCCGCCGCCGGCCGGGTCCCGGCGGACGTGCGGCATGGAACGCGCGATATCGGGTGCGGGACCGCGACCGGCGCCGCCATTCCGCTCCCGGTCGCTGTCGCTGGTCCACCCCTCGGGCCAATTGCTCATAGTCGAAGTTTGCCCGGTGCCGCCAACTGGCTCACAGCGCGGGGGTCAACTTGGGGCGCGGCTGTTGCAGAGCTGATGCATTACGGGGGCGCATAAGGTAGTGGACATGACCAATCAGGCCCAGGCCACGGAGGCAGCGATACCGGGCAAGCCGACCGCTGCTTCCCGCACCACGCTGTCCCACATCATGACGGCGGCAGACACCAACCTCCTCGGCACCGTGCACGGCGGCGTGATCATGAAGCTGGTCGACGACGCGGCCGGTGCCGTCGCCGGCCGGCACTCCGGCGGGCCGGCCGTGACCGCCTCCATGGACGAGATGGCCTTCCTGTCGCCGGTCCGCGTCGGCGACCTCGTACACGTCCACGCGCAGGTCAACTGGACGGGCCGGACCTCCATGGAGATCGGCGTCCGCGTCATGGCCGAGCGCTGGAACGAGTCGACGCCCGCGACCCAGGTCGGCAGCGCCTACCTGGTCTTCGCCGCGGTCGACGCGGACGGCAAGCCGCGCGGCGTGCCGCCGGTCCTCCCCGACTCGGAGCGCAACGCCCGCCGCTTCCAGGAGGCCCAGATCCGCCGCACCCACCGCCTCGCCCGCCGCCGCGCCATCCAGGAGCTGCGCGCGCAGCGGCCGGACGAGTGACCCGGCGGCCGGCCGGGGGCGCGGCTGGCCGCTAGCCGCTAGCCGCAGTTCACCTCGTCGCCGTGGCGGGCCTCGCCGGGCGGGGTGGCCGGGGTCTCGGGGCGAACCCGGCGGACGGCCTGGTGGTCGGTGCCGACGGTGAGGCGCAGGACCTGCCCCTGACCCTTGACGGGGCGCAGGTCAGCGCCGGGTACGGCGGTGGCCAGGGAGCGGGCCGAGTCGTCCCAGCGCGGGTCGTACGCGATGACCGTGCGGGGGACGGGCCGGTCGGCGCCGGGGGTGGCGCCCTTGGCCCGGGGCGCGTTGCGGGGCGTGCCGGTGGTGGCGAAGCCGGTCGCGCGGAGCGCGCGGGCGGTCCTGGCGCCGAGCCCGGTGCGGCCGGTGCCGTTGAGGACCTGGACCCGGATCTGCGCCGGGTCGACCCGCACGGTGGCGGCCCGGGGCCGCTGGGTGCGGTGCGCGGCGAGCGGCCGGTCCTCGCGGACGGCGCGGAACAGCCGGTCGGCCTTGGCCTCGTCCCAGCGCACGGTCGAGCCGACGCCCGGCACCGGGAAGCTCACGTCGCCGATGGGCACCGAGGTGAACTCCGACGAGGCCGGCGTGAAGTTCCGCATCGCCTTGCCGAACTCGATCAGCTCGCTGCTGCTCAACTGGCGGTCGGCCCGCACCGAGCCCAGCAGTGACGAGGCCACCTTGCCGAACTTGACCGGGTTGAGCAGCGCCCCGGTGTCGGTCGCCTTGTCGATGAGCGCCGCGAGGAAGCGCTGCTGGCGCTGTATGCGCCCGAGGTCGGCGGCGCCGTCGACATGGCGCGAGCGCACGTACTGGAGGGCTTCGCCGCCGCCGAGCCGGTGCCGGCCCGCGCTCAGGTCGAGCCCGGTGTAGCGGTCCTTGAGCGGGCGCGCGGTGCACACCTCGACGCCGCCCACCGCGTCCACGGTCCGCATGAAGCTGGTGAAGTCGACCTCCAGGTAGTGGTCGACGTGCACGCCGGTCATGTGCTCGACGGTGCGGACGGTCAGGCTCGGGCCGCCCTCCGCGTACGCCGCGTTGATCTTCTGCGGGTGGGTGCGGCGCAGCGCCCCGGTCTTCGGGTCCCGGTAGGCGGGGATCTCCGCGTACGAGTCGCGCGGCAGGCTGATGATGCTGGCGCGGTCCCGCTTGGCGGAGAGGTGGACCAGCATCAGCGTGTCGGTGCAGTGGCAGGGCGCGCCGCCGAGCCGGTACGCGGCCCGTTCGGCCGGTGAGATCTTGTCGCGCCCGTCGGTGCCGGCGAGCAGGAAGTTGGTGCCGTCGCCGGCCGCCGGGCGCTGGTCGAGCGCGCCGAACGGGTCGACCCGTTCGATGCCGCGCTCAAGACCGGCCACCACCGCGTGCCCGACCCCGCCGGTGACCAGCACCGTTGCGGCGGCGCCCACGGCGAGCCTGCGTCCCCACCGGGGCCGTCGTGGCGGCGGTGGCGCCTTGCGCTGGCGCTGGCGGGGCGGGCGGGGAGAGCGGGCCGGTTGGGTCACGGGCGGGGACCTCCACGACTGGCTGGGCTGTCGGACGCGCGGGAAGGCGGGGCGGATGGGGTCGGTAGGGCCGGTGGGGGAGCGGCGCGCGGGGGGGGGCTCGGGCCGGCGCTGGGGCGGTGTGGGGGAGTGCGGTGCAGGTCGGCGGGCGGTGGCGGAGCACCCGACGGGCGATTTGCCGTAAATCGCCCGCAATGGATGCATCGTAGGTCCATATGACCGGCGGCGGGGCGCTCCACACCCGGCGTGGCTGCGGGCCACTCGCCCGGTGCGGGGTGGGGTCCCCCATTCGCGGTAACGCGCCCGGCGTCGACCGCGGTCACCCGGGCGGCGACGCCCGCACGCGCGTACCCGTATCCGCACCTGAGAGGGCTGACCTCCGCGGGGGGGGGGGGGCCCCCCCCCCCGCCCCCCCCCCCCCCCCCCCGCCCCCCCCCCCCCCCCCCCCGCCCGCGCCCCCCCCCCCGCCCCCCCCCCCCCCCCGCGGCGCGGCCCCCCCCCCGGGGCGGCCCCCCCCCCCCCCCCCCCCCCCCCCCCACCCCGCCCACCCCCCCGGCCCCGCCGGGGCCGGTCGCCCCGGGCGCCTTCCGCCGCGCGGCACCGGGGCAACGGGGCGGCTGCGGCGCGGAGTTCATCCGGCCCCGCTGCGCCGGGGAGGTTGTACGGGTAGGCGGCGTACGGAGATGGGCCGTACGGGGATGGGTCGGACGGTTCGGGTTGGACGGTTCGGGCCGCGTGGATACGGAGCATGCGGAAACGGGTCGTACGAGAACGGACTGTGCCCGTCAGCCTCGTACGACCCGTCCCGTCGCGTACGCATCTACCGCGTACGCACCCACCTGGTACGGCCCACCCGCCCCGCGCCCGCGGTCAGAACGTGTAGATCGGGTTCACCTTCATGCAGGCCGAGGTGTCGTCGCCGTTGAGGGCGCCGGCGCTGTCGGGGGTCTTGGCCTCCTTGCCCTCTTCCGCTGCGGTGCCCCCGTCCGATGTGTCAGGGGAGCCGGAGGCGTCGGTGGCCGGGGTGCTGCTGCCGTCCGGTGAGGTGCTGCCGCCCGATGCGGCCGGATAGCTCGTGCCCTCGCGCCAGTCGGCGCCGACGACCACCGTCACCTGCGGCTGGCCCGGCACGAGTTGGACGGTGCGGTCCGGCAGGCCGAGCGTCTTGGCGACGGCCAGCGCGTCGGCGCGCTGCTCCTCGGCGCCGAAGGCGATCGTCGTGGTGGACTGCGGCTTGGGTGTGCTGTCCGCGATGGCCTGGGTGAAACCGCTGTTGATCAGGGCGTTCGCGATGACCGAGGCCCGCTGCGGGACGGCCGCGAGGGAGGGGGTGCCGGTGCCGTTCTGCACGGCGACGGGGATCTCCTCCTTGGGCGCCGCCGGCGTGGCGGGCTTGTGGGTCTTCTTCGGGTGGAGCTTCTTCTTCTTGTCCTTGCCGTCCAGGGCGATGTCCTCGCGGATCATCTCGAAGAGGGTGTCCGCGTCGCCCGGCTTGGGGACCACGTGCGCCTTCTTGTTCTGCGGGTCGGGCACCCATGGCATCGTCGTCATGGTGATGCGCTTGGTGGGCACCTGCTTGAGGTCGTTGCCCAGGTCGTACAGCTTCTTGACGGTGCCGAGGCCGTAGTCGACCTTGAGCGCCTTGGTCGCCGACTCGGCCAGGTCCATCAGCTTGCCCGGGTCGCTCAGCTTGGTGCCGGACTTGAGCTGGCGCACCATCGCGTTCATGTACATGTGCTGCGCCTTGGCGCGGCCGATGTCGCTGCCGTCCTCGAAGCCGTGTCGGGTACGCAGCCACTGGAGCGCCTGCTTCCCCTTGATCTCCTTCTCGCCCTTCTCCAGGCGCAGCCCGGAGTCGGGGTCCTTCACGTTGTTGTCGACGCAGACCGGGACGCCGCCCACCGCGTCCGCCATGTCCACCACACCGGAGAAGTCGATCATCATGAAGTGGTCGATGGGCACCCCGGACAGCGCCTCCCAGGTGGCCACCGTGCAACCGGGGCCGCCGTTCTGGAGGCTGGAGTTGATGATGTTGCGGTCCGACGCCGGGTAGACCGTGCCGTCGCTGTCGGTGCACTTGGGGATGGCGACGCGGGTGTCGCGCGGGATGCTGACCACCGACATGTTGCTGCGGTCGGCCGAGACGTGCACCAGCATCTGGACGTCGGCGAGCGGCTTGCGGTCGCGGTCCTTGCGGGACCCGCCGAGCTTGATGTTCTCCTCGCTGTTCCGGCTGTCCGAGCCGAGCAGCAGGATGTTCAGCGGTCGGTCACCGTCGGCGTTGGGCGCGCTCTTGTCCAACTTGTTCTCGCCGAGGTTGAGATCGTCCTTCTCTATGTTGCCGTTGAGGTGCTGGTAGTAGAGGTAGCCGGCGCCGGCCGTGCCCAGGATGAGGAAGGCCAGGCTGCCGCTGGTCCACAGCAGGATGCGGCGGGTCCTGGAGCGCCCGCGTACGCGCTGCTGGCGCCGGGTCCCCGCGCGCCGCGAGCCGCCGTCGCGCGGTGCGGGGACGGCCGCGCCCTCCGTGCCGTCCGTGGGTCCGCTGCCGCCGCTGCCGCC
>NZ_JBEHZD010000476.1:0-6227 GCF_040240285.1 Streptomyces sp. HSW2009
CCCGGGGGGGCGGGGGGGGCGACCGGGGCGCGGGCGGCGCGACCCCGGCCCCCACCCCGCGCGCCGCCCCCAGCCCCGGCCGGGGCAGCGGCAACACCAGCAATACGAGCAACACCTCGGGAGGTGACCGGCGTTGACGATCGAGGCACAGTCCCACCCCATCGCGCCCCGCCGTACGTACTTGATCGGCCGGGCCCGCCCGAACGCCATCGTCGGCAAGAACCGCGAGACGGGCGAGATCGCCCTGATCATCGCGGGCGGCTTCGTCGGCATGATGTGCGGGTTGCTCGTGCCCGTCCTGATGCTGCGCATCGTCACCCTGGTGGGCTTCCCCATGCTCGCCCTCGGCATCGTCTACGTCCCGTACCGGGGCCGCACGTTCTACAGGTGGTTCGAGATCAACCGTTCCTACCGCCGCATCCTCCGCCGCGGCGCGACCTACCGCTCCGCCGCCGCCGAGGCCGGCACCCAGTTCGACGGGCGGGAGGTCGAGATCGGCCCGCCGCCCGGCATCGGCCACATCAACTGGCTCGCGGCGCCGTTCGGGCCCGACGAGATCGCCGTGCTGCTCCACGCCGACCGGCGCACCGTCACCGCCGCCATCGAGATCGAGGGCCCGGGCGTCGGCCTGCGCGACAGCGAGGACCAGGAAGCGCTGGTCGACCGGTTCGGCACGCTGCTCAAGCACGTGGCCAACGGCGACGGCTTCGTCACCCGGCTCCAGATGCTCGCCCGTACGCTCCCCGCCGACCCCGACGCGCACGCCAAGGACGTCGAACGCCGCGGCGACCAGTCCTCCCCCGACTGGCTCAAGGACTCCTACGACCAGCTCCAGTCGATGGTCTCCACCTCGTCCGAGCAGCACCGGGCCTACCTCGTGGCCTGCATGCACTACACCCGCGAGCTGGCCTCCGAGGGCCAGGCCATGGCCCGCGCCTCCCGGCACAGCGGCAAGCGCATCGACCGCGACGCCGGCCTCGCCGTGGTGATGGCCCGTGAGCTCACCGACATCTGCGCCCGGCTCACCGAGGCCGACATCCGGGTCCGCCAGCCGCTCGGCCAGAGCCGGCTCGCCTCCCTCGTGCACTCGATGTACGACCCGGACCACCCGATCGACCACATCCAGGCCATGTCCCAGCGCAACGCCTGGCCGGCCGAGCTCGACGCCATGGAGCCCACCTACCTCCAGGCCAAGACCCGCGAGTCCGTCACCCGCACCCCCTGGTGCCACTCCACCGCCTGGGTCAAGGAGTGGCCGATGACCCCGGTCGGCGTGAACTTCCTCGCCCCGTTGCTGGTGCACACGCCCGATGTGATCCGTACGGTCGCGGTCTGCATGGACCTGGAGCCCACCGAGCTCGCCATCGAACGGATGCTGACCGAGAAGACCAACGACGAGGCCGAGGCCAGCCGGCAGGCCAAGATGAACCGCACCGTCGACCCCCGCGACATCGCTGCTCACGGCCGTCTCGACCAGCGCGGCGAGGACCTGGCGAGCGGCGCGGCCGGGGTCAACCTGGTCGGCTACATCACGGTCTCCTCGCGTTCCCCCGAGGCGCTCGCCCGCGACAAGCGCACCATTCGCGCCTCCGCGGGTAAGAGCTACCTGAAGCTGGAGTGGTGCGATCGTGAACACCACCGGGCCTTCGTGAACACCTTGCCGTTCGCGACCGGCATCCGACGATAGGGGTTGCGCCGTGGTCGATCCGATGGGCGTCATCACCGAGGCCTTCACCAGTTTCGTGTTCGGGAAGGTGGAGACGACGCGGCTGCCGGTCCGCACCTCCACCGGCCAGGCCCAGGCCGTCTACCTGCCCACCGCCGCCCCCGGGCTCGGCGACTCGGGCGTGATCATCGGCCGTGAGGTCTACTCGGGGAAGGGCTACATCTACGACCCGTTCCAGCTCTACGGCCAGCAGTTGCCCGCCCCGCACTGGCTGGTGCTCGGCGAGTCGGGCAACGGCAAGTCGGCCCTCGAAAAGACGTACGTACTGCGTCAACTGCGCTTCCGCGACCGCCAGGTGGTGGTGCTGGACGCGCAGGGCGAGGACGGCGTGGGCGAGTGGAACCTGATCGCCCAGCAGCTCGGCATCACCCCGATCCGGCTCGACCCGATGGCCGCCCTGGACGGCGGCATCCGGCTCAACCCGCTGGACCCCTCCATCACCACCACCGGCCAGCTCGCCCTGTTGCGCACCATCATCGAGGTCGCCATGGGGCACGGCCTGGACGAGCGCTCCGGCTTCGCGCTGAAGGTGGCACACGCGTACGTCAACGAGACGGTGACCGACCGGCAGCCGGTGCTCACCGACATCGTCGAGCAACTGCGCCACCCGGAGCCGGAGTCGGCCGAGTCGATGAACGTCGACCTGGACGACGTGCGCGCCTGGGGCCTGGACGTCGCCCTGGTCCTTGACCGGCTGGTCGACGGTGACCTGCAGGGCATGTTCGACGGGCCGACCACGGCCGGCATCGACCTGGACGCGCCGCTGATCGTCTTCGACCTCTCGCACATCGACCGCAACTCGATCGCCATGCCGATCCTGATGGCGATCGTCGGCGTCTGGCTCGAACACACCTGGATCAGGCCGGACCGCAAGAAACGCATCTTCCTGGTCGAAGAGGCCTGGCACATCATCAACTCGCCCTTCGTGGCCCAGCTCTTCCAGCGGCTGCTGAAGTTCGGCCGCCGCCTCGGCCTCTCCTTCGTCGCCGTCGTCCACCACCTCTCCGACGTCGTCGACGGCGCCGCTGCCCGGGAGGCCGCGGCCATCCTCAAAATGGCGTCGACCCGGACGATCTACGCCCAGAAGGCCGACGAGGCCCGCGCCACCGGCCGGGTGCTCGGCCTGCCCCGCTGGGCCGTGGAGATCATCCCGACCCTCACGCCCGGCATCGCGGTCTGGGACGTCAACGGCAACGTGCAGGTCGTCAAGCACCTGATCACCGAGGCCGAACGCCCCCTGGTCTACACCGACCGGGCGATGACCGAGGACTCCATGACCGCCGCGCTGGCCGCCGAGGCCGAAGCGGAGGCGGAGGCCAGGGCAGCCGCCGCCGTCGAGCAGCGGTTCGCGGAGGAGGGCTTCGACGAGCCGTACGGGCCTTACGCGCCCTACGGCTCCCCCGCGTCCGGCGCGTCGCCTGAGTCCACGGTGGCCTAGGGCATGGCCGCACCCAAGCGGGACGGCGGGCCCGAGCGTGGCATTCCCGACGGCCTGCTCATCGGCGCGCTGCTGTTCCTGATCAGCATCACCCTGCTGGCCTGGCTCGCGACCGGGCTCGCCGGGCTGTTCGTGCACGGCAGTTGGCCGACGGACGTGTCCTTCATCCGCACCCCGCTCGCCATTCGCCACCTGGCCCAGGACCCGGGCGACCTGCCGACCGCCTGGCCGCACACCCCGGCCGACGAACTCTCCGGGTACGGGCTGTTCTGGGGCATCTTCATCAGCGAGTTGCTCGTCCTGCTGGTGGTCACGGTCTTCGTGGTCGGCACCGTCGCCCGCTACCGCCTGATGCGCGCCCGACGGGCCGCCGACCGGCGGGCCGCCCGTGCCGCTCAGCAGGACACCGCCGGCCACCCGCGCGCCGCCCGGCCCCCCGCCGCCCCGCAGGTGGAGCGGCAGCCGGACGCGTACGCACCGGGCCCGGTCGAGGCCGCGCCCCCGCCCGACCCGTCGTCTCACCAAGGCTCGACCGCCCAGGCCCCCGCGCCGGCCACGCACCCGACCGGCCCCGCCCCGCACATCGACCCGGCCGCCTACTTCACCGCCGTCTTCCCGCCTCCGGGCACCGGCCAGAACGCCGCGCCCACCCCCCGGGCCGCACAACAGCAACAACGACAACAGCCGCAGGAGCACGGAGCACACCAGCCCGGCGACCCGACGGCCCCGACGCCCCAGGCAGCACCGGCCGCCGTCGCCGAACCGGCCGCCACCCCGCTCACGGCCCCACCGCCGACCGCGCCATCGACCGCACCAGCAGCCACGCCGGCAACCCCGTACGGCACGACGCCCGTGCACGGCGTCCCGGCGCAGCGCGGACCCGGCTGGCCGGGCGCCGAGCCGCCGCGGGTGCGGTACGGGACGGCCGCCGACCGGCAGGAAGCCGCCCTGCACGCGATCTTGGACGCGGCCGGGCCGACCCTGGTGACCAGCAGCGACGCCACGCTCTGGGCGGAGACCGCGGGCACCCGCGCCAAGCTCGGCCCGGTGCACGTCTTCGACCCCACCCATCTGCTGGACACCCCGGCCCGGCTGCGCTGGAACCCGGCCGGCGGCTGCGAGGCGCGCGAGGTGGCCGCCGCCCGGGCCACGGCCCTGCTCGCCCCGGTGCGCCCGGCGTCGCTCATCGAATCGGCGACGGCCGACGCGGCCGAGACCCTGCTGCGCTGCTGGCTGCACGCGGCGGCCGTGGACGGCCGCCCGTTCCGCCAGGTGCACCGCTGGGCGCAGGGCACCGCGGCGCACGAACCGGTGCGCATCCTCCGTACCAGCCCCAAGGCGAGCAGCGGCATGGCCGGCGAGTTGGAATCGGCGCTCACCGCCCACCCGGAGCGCCGGGACCAGGCCCAGGAGCTGATCACCACGGCGCTCGGCGCGCTGTCCTCGATCCATATCAGGGACGCCTGTAGCGCCAGCCGGGCCGACGCCCTCGCGCTGGAAGCCTTCATCGCCGAGGGCGGGACGCTGTACGTGGTGGGCGAGTCGTTGGAGGACCCGCGGAACCGGCCGGGGGCGATGCCGTTGCTCACCGCGTTGGTCGCCGGGGTCGTGGAGCAGGGCCGCAGGTTGGCCGAACGTTCCGCCGATGGCCGGCTCGACCCGCCGTTGACCCTGGTCCTGGACGACATCGCGGGCGTCGCCCCGTTCCCCGCCCTGCCGGACGTGGTGGCGAACGGCCCGGCCAGCGGCCTCCAGCCACTGGCCCTGATGCGCTCCCGGGAACAGGCCAGGACCCGCTGGCCCCGCACCCACGGCAGCCTGGTCGACTAGGACCGGCCGGCGCCCCCGCCGCGTCCCACCCGGCGACCGGACTCCGCCCCTGCGACCGATCTACAGCAGGTCCCCGGCCGGTCCCCGGCCGGTCTACGGCCGCTCCACGCCCGGTTCACGCCCGCAGCAGGGCGCCGAGCCGGGCCGCCTGCCGCGTCAGATGGTCGCGTTCGGCGAGGTTGGGTGCCGGGTGGGCGGCCTCGACGTACAGCCGCCGCGCGGTGACCAGGTCGCCGTCGCGCTCGTGCAGGTACGCGGCCACCGCCCGGTAGCGGGGCAACGTGTCCTCCAGCGCGGCGAGGGCGGCGAGCCCGGCGCGCGCCCCGTCGGCCTCACCGACGGCCACCGCGCGGTTGAGCCGTACGACGGGACTGTCGGTGAGCCGCACCAGTTCGTCGTACCACTCGACGATCTGCACCCAGTCCGTCTCGTCCGCGGTACGGGCGTCCGCGTGCAGTGCCGCGATGGCCGCCTGGGCCTGGAACTCGCCGAGCCGGTCGCGGGCCAGCGCGGCCTGGAGGATCGCGACGCCCTCGGCGATCACCGTGGTGTCCCACCGGCCGCGGTCCTGCTCGGCGAGCGGCACCAGGCTCCCGTCGGGCGCGGTACGGGCGGCGCGCCTGGCGTGGTGCAGCAGCATCAGCGCGAGCAGCCCGGCCACCTCGGGGTGATCGATGGTGGACGCGAGTTGCCGGGTGAGCCGGATGGCCTCGGCGACCAGGTCGACGTCGCCCGAGTACCCCTCGTTGAAGATCAGGTACAGCACCCGCAGCACGGTGCCGACCTCGCCCGGGCGGTCGAACCGTACGGCGGAGACGGTGCGCTTGGCGCGGCTGATGCGCTGCGCCATGGTCGCCTCGGGCACCAGGTATGCCTGGGCGATCTGCCGGGTGGTGAGCCCGCCGACGGCACGCAGGGTGAGGGCGATGGCGGAGGACGAGGTGAGCGAGGGGTGGGCGCAGAGGAAGTAGAGCCGGAGGGTGTCGTCGGCCGCGGACACCGGGCCGGGCGCCGGCTGCTGTTCGATGAGGTCCTCGCGCCGGCGCCGGGCGGCGTCCGCGCGCGTGGCGTCGAGGAACCGCCGCCAGGCCACGGCGACCAACCAGCCCTTCGGGTCCCGCACGGGCCCGCCGGCTCCGGCCGTCTCATCCGCCGGTCCGTCGCGGTCTCTTATACACAACACCGACCCCACGAGCCGGGCGCCGAGGGGGGAGGACCGCGGGTGGGTGGTAA
>NZ_JBEHZD010000477.1:0-6212 GCF_040240285.1 Streptomyces sp. HSW2009
CCCCTCTTTTTTTTTTTAATGTCCCGGGGCCCAGCTTCTTTTACCCTTGTTGTTTCGGGGGGCGTGTCTGTGTTTTTTGGGGGGGGGGGGGGCGCGGGGGCGCGGGGGGCCGGGGAGGGGGCGTCAGCGGACATCAGGGCCTCACTCAGCTCGCTTCGGCGAAGGCGTCGTCCATCTTCTTGCGCGCCTCGCCCGCGGCCCCGTCGACGTCCTTACGGCCGCTGGCGACCTGCTGGAACATCGTGGGCAGGACCAGTCCGGCGTCGATGGCGGCCCAGCCGGGCGAGGCGGGTACGAACTTCGCCACCTCCAGGGTCTTCACGAACGGCTCGACGGTGGGCTGGCGCTGGGCGACCTCCTTGCGGACGTCGGTGTAGGTGGGCAGGAAGCCCATCGCGTCGAACAGCGCGTTCTGGGTCTTCTTGCTGGTCAGCGACTCCATCAGGGAGAGCCCGAGGGTGCGGTGCGAACTGCTCTTGAGCAGCCCGATGTTGTTCCCGCCCGCGAACGCCGGAGCGATCTCGCCGGCCTTCTTGCCGGGCAGCGGCACCACCGCGAACTTTTCCTTGACGTCGCTCTCCTTGATGGCCTGGTAGTTGAAGTCACCACCGATGGCCATGGCGGACTTCCCGGAAGCGAACGTCTGGACGGTGTCGTTGCCGCCCATCTCGGCGCACTTGCGGGCCGGGCAGTTGTCGTCGCCGAAGAGCGAGGTGTACGTCTTGATGCCGGCCTTGGCCTGCGGGCTGTCGATGGCCGAGCGGTACGAGCCGCCTTCCTCGGTGGCCAGTTCGCCGCCGTTGGACCAGATGAAGGGCATCGCGCCGTAGGTGTACGCGCCGCCGACCGCGAGCCCGTACAGGTCCGAGCGCTCGGAGCGGATCTTCTTGGCGGTGTTGATCAGTTCCTGCTGGGTGGTCGGCGGCTTGAGGCCGAGGTCCTTGAAGACGTCGGTGCGGTAGTAGAGCGCCCGGACGCCGACGAAGAACGGCGAACCGTAGGTCTTGCCGCCCACCGTCACCGACTCCTTGGCCGTCGGGTCGGTGTCCTTGCTCTGCGGCCAGCCGGCGAACTCCTTGGTGACGTCCGCGAGCCCACCGTCGCGCACATAGCCGGCGGTGTCGGTGTTGCCGTACTCGATGAGGTCGGGGGCGCTCTTCGGGTCGTTGAAGGCGGCCTTGATCTTCTGCGCCCTGGTGTCGACCGGGATGTAGGTGACCTCGACGTCGGCGTCCTTGTTCTTGCTGCGGAAGTCGGCGATGGCCTGGTCGACGACCTTCTGCTTGGGCGCGTTGTTGACCTCTTGGAAGAGCCAGACGCGCAGCGTGCCGCTCTTGTCGTCCTTCTTCGCATCGTTGTCCGAGGTGGACGGCGCACAGGCGGTGGCGGTGAGGCCGGCCGCGACGAGCGCCGCCACCGGCGCGGCTATGCGAGCAAAGGCATTCATACGGAAACCCCCACGGAGTGGCGTTGCGCGATACGCAACGCCCGTTTCGCTTTGCACAATACGCAGGAGGTTAAGGGCCGTTGTCTGGCCGTACAAGAGGTCCCGACCAGTTCGTGACCGGCGGGGAGAAAAGGAGTCCGCCCGGACCCGGGCACCGGGCGGCGCGGCGGCGCCCCGCCCGGGCACCGCCGCCCGACGCCGGCGACGAACAGCGCGAACGGACAGCCAGCCGCCGACCGCGGGCGGTGACCCCGCGACGGGCACCGCCACCCCGCGGCGGGCCACCGGCGGCGGCGCGACCCGCCCGCGCTTCCGCCACCCAGAGCGCCCCGCCGGAAACATCAACCTACGTACGCGAACGGCGAGTTGGGCCCGCGCAGCGGCGACTTCGCAGGCCGCGCGGACGCATCGCACCGAGCTGTGACCGGGCGACGGCGGGCCACGTTCCGGGGCAGGCGGTACCGGAACGGCGGCCGGTCGGGGCCGTGTGCGCGTGCGCATGGGGCAGCCGCCCGACCCGGGGCGACGCGGTACGGGCGGGCCCGCGCGGCGTAGGCGCCGACGGTCAACCGCGGTCAACCACGGGCGAGGTTCGGGCAGACGGCCGGCGCGGGCGACGGCCCGGCGCGCGACCCGTTCGGAGGCCGGGGCGATGTCGGGCATGGACCCGTACGTGGTGCTTGACGCGGGGGCGCGGGGGGGGGAGCGGGGGGCTCACGCGGCGCGGCGGGGTGCGGGCTGCGGGCTTGCGGATGGCCGTACTCCGCGGCGTACGGCGACACGCCCCGCAGGGCTCACGGACGGCGGGCCTACCGCGCGGCGTACGGCGGGGCCTTCCGCGGGGCGCGCTCGTGGGCGTCCCCTGCCCCGTACGGCAGCGACGTCCCGCAGGACACGGCGTTACCGGATACAGGATGACCGGATACAGGGATTACCGGACGCAGGATGACCGGACGCGGGGTTGACGCGCCGCGGCGCGGGTCACTCGGGGAAGCGTTCGCCCGGGTAGGCGGGTTCGGGGAAGGGGGCGGTCTCCAGGCGGGCGCCGGCCTCGCCCAGTCTGGCCACCACCCGGTCCCAGTCCGGCCAGGCGGCGTGCATCCGGCGCAGCAGTCGGGGGCTGGCCACCAGGACGACGTCGCAGCCGGGGTCGTCGGCCCACTCCAGGAGCCGGTCCGTGGAAGCCTGGAGCACGGAGAAGACGCTGCTGCCCACCGGCTGGTAGCCCCGCTCGGCGGCGAGCCTGCCGCACCGCTCCAACTGCGCGTCCCAGTCCTTGTCGAACTGGCTGAAGGCCGGGGTGCCCTCGTCGGACTCATCGACTTCCCGGGCCCCGAACACCAAGTACGCCGCCCGCTCCACGCGCCCGCTCATGGCAGCGACCTTACTGCGGCTGCCGCCCCGCACAACACCGCGCGCCCGGCCCGTACCCGTGCGGGTGCGGGCCGGGCGCGCGTGCGGCATTCCGGCGGTGGGAGGGGACAGCGGCTGCGCTACTTCTTGCCGCCGTTGCCGCCCTTACCGTCCTTGCCCTTGTCGCCGCCGACGTCCATGCCCTCGAAGATCTCCTTGCACATGGGACAGACCGGGTACTTCTTCGGGTCCCGGCCGGGGACCCAGACCTTGCCGCAGAGCGCGACGACGGGCGATCCGGAGAGCGCGCTCTCCATGATCTTGTCCTTCTGCACGTAATGGGCGAAGCGCTCGTGGTCGCCGTCGCCGTTCGACACCTGCGGCGTCGGCTCAACGAGGGTGCCGGTACCTGCCCCGCGCTCGGGCTCGGGCTGAAGAGGAGTGCTCATGCAGCCCAAGGGTACTCACGCCCGGGGGGTGCCCGACGCGCCGCCGTCCACCGCACCGGGACCACCGGCCTGCACCCCCGACGCACACACCGCGCCGGCCCCACTCGCCGCGCCGGCCCCGCCCACCGCGCCGGACCTGTTCGCCGCGCCAGAGCCGTTCGCCGCGCCGGACCCGTCCGCCGGCCGCCCCGCCCGACCCGTACGCGCGATCGCCAACTGGAGCAGGAGGCCGAGCCCCACCACCCCGGCCGCGCCCCACGGCAGTGCGGAGGCCGGTGCACCCGCGGCGAGCGCGAGGCCGCCGAGTGCGGAGCCGACGGCGCTGCCGAGGTAGAGCGCCGAGTTGTTGAGCGCGAGCGCCACCGTGCCGCGCTCGGCCCGTACGGCGAGCAGTTGGTGCTGCTGCGGCACCTGGAGGGCCCAGCCGCCCGCGCCCCACACCACCAGCGCGAGGCCCAGCAGCAGCGGCACCGTGGCCAGCGACGGCAGCAGCACCTGCGCCCCGCCGATCGCCACCAGCACCGTCACCACCAGGGCCCGCACCCGTCCCGCGCGGTCCACCAGCGGCCCGATCGCCACGCTGCCCAGTACGCCGCCGATGCCCCAGGCCCACAGATAGGGCGTGACCTGCGAGACGTCGCCGGCCGATGCGAGGACCGGGGCCAGATAGGTGTACAGGCCGAGGCTGGCGACCGCGGCCAGGAAGGAGACGGCCACCACCGGCGCCACCGCCCGGTCCGCCAGCGCCCCGCGCCGCACCCTGGCCGGCACCGGCGGCTCGGCGGGCACCGGCGGCAACAGCGCGGCGAGCCCCGCAATGGCGACCAGCCCGAGCCCGGTGAGAAGGGCCATCGTGGCCCGCCAGCCGGCCTGTTCGGCAAGGAGTACGCCGAGCGGCACGCCGAGTACGGTGCCGGTGCTCATACCGCCCATGACCAGGGCGAGCGCCCGGCCGCGCCGCTCGGGCGGCACCAGCGCCGAGGCGGCTGCGGTGGACAGCGCGGAGTAGACGCCGGCCCCGGCCCCGGCGACCACCCGGGAGGCGAGCAGCAGACCGAGCGAGGGCGCGAGGGCGGTGAGCCCGTTGCCCAGCGTGAAGACGGCGAGCGCCACCAGGATCACCAGCCGGGGCCGCACCCCCGTCAGCACGCCGGCCACCAGCGGCGCGGACAGCGCGTAGGAGAGCGTGAAGGCCGTGACCAACTGGCCGGCCAGCGACACGGACGTATCGAGGTCATCGGCGACAACGGGCAGCAACCCCGCCATCACATAGGCATCGAGCCCGAGGGTGAACGCCCCCAACGCCAGCAGCAGGACCTTGCGCACGGTGTCTCTCCTCGTTCGGGTTGATCGGTAGGTGAGGCGCCGAAGCGTAGGCACTCTCCGAATAGCCGGGGAAATGCCCGCGGCCGAGGATTTATGCTGCGGAAGCATGAGTGCCGAAGCAGTGCGACGGCCGGGGCCCGCACCCCGCGCCGAGGCCGGTCCCACCGGCCTGACCAGCGACGACGCCCCCGCCCCGACGTCGAGCCAGCCCCTCGCCGGCGGCCCGCAGGCGCCCGGAGGTGCCGACGGGTCCGGCGCGCTCGAACCGTCGGGCCCGCTTTCCGGCCTCGGCTCACCCGACTCGCCCAGCCCGCTCGAAGGGCCCGCCCCACGCGGCGGCCTCAATTCGCTCAACTCGCTCAACTCGCTCAGCTCACTCGACTCGCTCGGCCCCCTCGACCCGGTCGGACTGCCCGCCGTGGAGTTGCGGCACCTGCGGGGGTTCGTGGCCGTGGCCGAGGAACGGAACTTCACGCACGCCGCGCACCGGCTCGGCGTGGGTCAGCCGGCCCTCACCCGCACCGTGCGGAGCCTGGAGGAAGCCGTGGGCGCCACGCTCCTGGAGCGCAGTACGCGCCGGGTCGCGCTCACCGACGCCGGCCGCCGGCTCTACGCCGAACTCGCCGTACTGCTCCCCCGGCTCGGCGACGCGCTGCGCGCCCCGTGCCGGCACGCCACGCTGCGCCTCGGCTTCACCTCACTCCTGCCGGTGGCCTGCGCCGCGCTGCACACCGCCTTCGAGTCCGCGACCGGCGCCCGCATCCGACTGGTCCGCAGGGACGCCCCGCTGGCCGGCCTGGACACCGGCGACTGCGACGTGGCGGTGCTGCGCGGCGACGCCCCGCCGGACACGATCCGCAGCCGGGTGGTCGCGCACGAGGCGCGGGTGGCGGCGGTGGCGCGCAGCGCCGCGGGGGCGGCCGGTGCCCTCGCCCGCCGCCGGGTCCTGGACTGGCACGAGCTGGCCGGCCTGCCGCTGGTGGTCAACACCGTCACCGGCACCACCCGCCCCGAGCTGTGGCCCGCGGCCCACCGCCCCGTACTGGCCTGCACCAGCGGCAACTTCGACGAATGGCTGGAGGCGGTGGCCGCGGGCCACGGCATCGGCGTGGCCCCGGAGTCGGTGGCCCAGCGCCACACCCACCCCGGCATCCGCTTCGTACGGCTGAAGAACGCACCGCCGGTGGCCGTACGCCTGGCCGTCCCGGCCCGCGGCGCCCACCCACTGGCGGCCCAGTACTACGCGCTGACCAGCGCCAACTGGCCCGCCGCCACGGACCGCTCCGCCACGGACCGCTAGTAGGCCCAAGCGTCGTCTAGTTGAGCGAAGGGTCGTCCGGGTACGTGGCCACCATCGCCAGTTCGCTGCGCTGGCGCCGCAGCACCGAGCGCCACAACTGCTCGGGGTCGGGCGAGGAGACGTCGCCGGGCTCGGACTCCACCACGTACCAGGCGCCCTCGGCCAACTCCTCCTCCAGTTGGCCCGGGCCCCAGCCCGCGTACCCGGCGAAGATCCGCAGCGAGCCGACGGCCGGCGCCAGCAGTTCGGGCGGCGCCTCCAGGTCGACCAGGCCGATCGCGCCGTGCACCCGGCGCCAGCCGATCGGGTCGCCGGTGCTCACCCGCCCGCGCGAGGG
>NZ_JBEHZD010000478.1:0-6202 GCF_040240285.1 Streptomyces sp. HSW2009
CCCCGCCCCCCACCCCCCCCCCCCCCCCGCCCCCCCCCCACCCCCGCCCCCCCGCCCGGCCCCCGCCCCCCCCCCGCCCCCGGGGGCGCGGGGCGGGGGGGCCCCCCCCCCCGGCCGTGGTCAGTTCTCCGGCAGCCAGCCCAACTGGACCAGCGGGGTACCCCGGCGGCGCGAGACGAAGACGCCCCGGCCGGGCGGCAGGGCCCGTGGGCGCACGCTGCCCAGGACCTCACCCTCGGCCCGGTCGCCCGAGAGGACGACGCCCTGGGCGCCGAGCTCCTTGATGCGCTGCATGAAGGGCTCGAAGGACGAGCGGGAGGCCCCCGCCGAGTTGCGGGCGATGATGAAGCGGATGCCGACGTCGCGCGCGAACGGCAGGTGCTCGGTGAGCCCACCCAGCGGGTTCCCGCTGCTGGTGGAGACGAGCTCGTAGTCGTCGATCACGACGAACAGTTGCGGTCCCGTCCACCAACTGCGGTCCCGCAACTGCTGCGGGGTGACGTCGGACGTCGGGGCGCGCCGCTCCATCACGGTGGCGATGGCGTCCATGTGGGTTTGCAGGGCGGTGGCGATCGGCGCGTACTCCAGCAGGCGCTCCGCGGGGACCGCGTCGAGCAGCGAGCGACGGTAGTCGCCGACGACGATCATCGCGTCGTCCGGCCCGTACCGCTCCGTGATCTGCTTCGCGAGCAGACGCAGCAGCGCCGTCTTGCCCGATTCGCTCTCGCCGAAGACGAGGAAGAACGGATCGGTCTCGAAGTTGACGTACACCGGCTCCAGGTTGGTCTCGTCGATGCCGATCGCGACGCCCCGCTGGGGGAACTCGAAGCCCTTGGGGAGTTGGTCGGAAGGGAGCCGGCGGGGGAGGAGCCGGACCACGGGGGCGTGCGGGCCCGACCAGTGCGTGGTGACGCTGCGCACCAGCGCCGCCGTGGCGTCGGCGAGACCGACCGGGTCGCTGATCGCGTCCACGCGCGGCTGTGCCGCGATAAAGTGCAGTTTCTCGGGCACCTGGCCGCGGCCGGGGACGCCGGCCGGCACGTTGACGGCGACCTTGCGGTCGAACTCGGAGTCCAGCGCGTCGCCGAGGCGCAGTTCGAGGCGGCTGAGGAGCTGGTCCTTGAGGTTGGCCCGGAGCTCCATGTACCGCGACGCGGTGATCACGACGTGGATGCCGTACCCCAGGCCGCGGGCCGCGATGTCGGTGACGACGCCCTCCAGCATCTCGTACTCCTGCTTGAACGCCCCCCAGCCGTCGACCAGCAGGAACACATCGCCCCACGGCTGGTCCGGGAGGTGCCCCGCGGCGCGCTGACGGCGGTAGGAGGCGATGCCGTCGATGCCGTGGGCGCGGAAGTACTCCTCGCGGCGCGCGAGCACGCCCGCGACCTCGGCGACGGTGCGCCGCACCCGCTCCGGGTCCAGCCGCGAGGCGACCCCGCCCACATGGGGCAGGTCCGCGACGGCCGTCATGCCGTTGCCGCCGAAGTCGAGCCCGTAGAACTGCACCTCCTGCGGGGTGTGAGTGAGGGCGAACGAGGCGATCAGGGTGCGCAGCAGCGTGGACTTGCCGGACTGCGGGCCGCCCACCACCAGCAGATGGCCGGCGGCGCCGGAGAAGTCGCGGTACAGCACCTCCCGGCGCTGCTCGAAGGGCTTGTCGATGAGGCCGAGCGGGACGGTGAGGCCCCCCGCGCGCTGGTACCCGCCCGCGTGCAGGCCCCGTTCGGGCGCGGTGACCAGCGGCGGCAACAACTGGTCCAGCGGCGGCGCCTCGTCCAGCGGCGGCAGCCACACCTGGTGGGCCGGCTGCCCCTGCCCCTCCAGCCGCCGCACGATCACGTCGAGCACCGTGTCCACCAGCGGGTCCTCGCCCGTACGCGGCCCCGCGGGCGAGGTGTGCGGGTCCGGCGGACCGTAGCTGATCGGCACCGGGGCGGCCGTGAACGGCACCGGGCGCCGCTCGATGGGCAGCGGCCCGTCCGGGGACGCGGTCACGGCCGTGCGGTACGCGCCGGAGACGTACGCCGCCTTGAACCGGGTCATCTGCTCCGTGCCGAACTTCAGGTACCCGGAGCCGGGGACGGACGGCAGGTGGTACGCGTCCGGCACACCCAGCGCCGTACGGGACTCGGCCGCCGAGAACGTGCGCAGGCCGATCCGGTACGACAGATAGGTGTCCAGGCCGCGCAGCCGCCCCTCCTCCAGGCGCTGCGAGGCCAGCAACAGGTGCACGCCCAGGGAGCGGCCGATGCGGCCGATCTGGATGAACATGTCGATGAAGTCCGGCTTGGCGGACAACAGTTCGCTGAACTCGTCGATGACCAGGACCAGCGAGGCCAGCGGCTCCAGTGGGGCGCCCGCGGCGCGCGCCTTCTCGTAGTCGTGGATGTTGGCGAAGTTGCCGGCGGAGCGGAGCAGTTCCTGGCGGCGCTGGAGCTCTCCGCGGATGGAGTCGCCCATCCGGTCGACCAGGGTCAGGTCGTCGGCCAGGTTGGTGATGACCGCCGAGACGTGCGGCATGCGGGACATGCCGGTGAAGGTGGCGCCGCCCTTGAAGTCGGCGAGCACGAAGTTGAGCGTCTCGGACGAGTGGGTCACCGCGAGCCCTAGGACAAGCGTCCGCAGCAGCTCCGACTTGCCCGAACCGGTCGCGCCGACGCACAGCCCGTGCGGCCCCATGCCCTCCTGCGCCGCCTCCTTGAGGTCGAGCATCACCGGCTGGCCGTCCTCACCCACGCCGATCGGAACGCGCAGCCGCTCGGACTGGGTGCGCGGGCGCCACGTGCGCGTGACATCCACCGAAGCCGCGTCGCCGAGCCCCAGCAGGTCCGTGAAGTCCAAGTTGGCCAGCAGCGGCTCATCGTCGTCGCCGCTGCCCATGCGCAGCGGCGCCAACTGGCGCGCCCGCGCCTCCGCCGCCTCCGGGGACAGGGCGTCGGGAACCCCCTCGTACCGCACGCCGGCGCCCGAGTCCAGGCGCAGCCGCCCCGGTTGCACGTCCACCGAGAGACCGCCGCGCAGCTCGTCCAACTCGCCGGAGATCACCTCGACGACGGTGACGCCCTGCAACCCCTCGGGCGCCGCGAACACCGAGTCCGGCGGGACCATCCCGCCGTCCAGCACGATCACCAGGTGCGGCTGGTCCAGCAGCGGCTGGCCGTCGCGGTTGAACCGGGGACGCCCGTCCAGCCGCCCGGCGAGCAACTCCTCCAGCTCGCCCAGGTCGTCGCCGAACAGCCGCTTCGTACCCGCCCCGTCCACGGTGCCGGGCAACTGCGTGTGCGGCAGCCACTTCGTCCAGTCCCAGCGCGGCACCGCGCCCGGCGCCGCCACCACCGCGACCAGCAGGTCATCCGGCGAGTGCAGCGCCGCCAACTGGGCCACCAGCGCCCGCGCCAGGCCGTGCGCCGCGCGGGGCTCGCCCGAGAGGGTCAGGTGGTAGAAGCGGCGCAGCGAGATCGCCATCGGCAGGCCGTCCAGAGCCCCGTGCACGGCCACGAACCGCTGCATGGCACCGGCCGACAGCGGCTCCAACTCGTCGACCGGCGCCGTGTCGGGGGCGACCAGGGGCGTGGCGAGCTGCTGCGCGCCGAGCCCGACCCGCACCTGCCCGAAGTCCGGGTCGCTGATCCGCCGCTCCCACACCCGGCTCGGCGCGTCGCCTGTCGGGCGCGCGCCCGCCTCCGCGGCCAGCGCCCACAGTTGGTCCGGCGCCGGGTGCAGGTAGAACTGGGCGTCGCGCTGCGCGCGTGCGGTGCGTCGGATCTGGCGCCGGGTCTGCGCGAGGTACTTCAGGTAGTCCCGCCGCACATCGGCCAACTGCCCCTGAGTTCCCCTGCGGTAGCGCACGAACTGGGCGACCACCATGCCCACCGTGGAGACCAGCATCAGCGCGCCCATCACGCGCATGAACGGCGGCGTGCCCGGCATGAAGAAGAACACCACGGACGAGCCCATGCCGAGCATCGGCAGGAGCTGCATCAGCACGCCCTCCTGCTGGCCGCGGGGTAACTCGGGCGGCGGTTCGAGCCGCAGCTCCTCCGACGGCACGTCGGAGGGCAGCGCCCGAGGCGGGCGCTTGACGACGATCTGACTCACCGGTCCACCAACCCCCGTAGAACGCCGGCACATTCGGGCAAATGGGGACGCATGGCCCCGTGGTGCCGGACTCTCGTTTCGTATGAGTGATCCTACTGACACGCTCTGACATCAAGCTCGGTAGGGTGACCCGGCGCGCATCTGTCCGGCACAGGTCAAACAGAAGGGTCCCTTGGTGAGTTCGACCGCAACGACCGGCTACTGCCGCGTCACCGTCGTTGCTCCCGACAGCCGCATCGACGTCGCCCTGCCCGACGACATCGCGGTGGCCGACGTCTATCCCGAAATCCTCCGGCTGTCCGGCCAGACCCAACCCCCGGGCACGCCCACCGGCTACCACCTGCTGCGCCGTGACGGCACCGTCCTCGACGGGGCCCGCACCCTGGCCGCACAACGCGTGCTGGACGGCGAACTGCTCAGCCTGCGCCCGTTCGCCGACTCCCTGCCGCCCGCCGTCTTCGACGACGTGTCCGACGCGGTGGCGACCGCCGTCACGCGCGACCGACTGCTGTGGCGCGAGGACATGCTGCGCACCGCGGGGCTGGTGGGCGGGGTGCTGCTGCTGGTCATGATGGGCTTCGTGCTCTGGTACGCGGATCCCGAGCGGCACTCCATGCACGGCCTGCCGGGCATCGTCGCCGGTGTGACCGCGGTGCTGCTGACGGCGCTGGCCGGGGTGCGGGCACGGGTGTACGACGACCGCGCATCGGCCGTCGCGCTCGGTCTCGGCGCCATGCCCCACCTGCTGATCGCGGGCTCCGGGGTGATCGCGGCGGACCCGGGCGAGGGGCCGGGACGGCTCCAGTTCCTCCTCGGCTGCACCTGTGTGCTGGTGGCCTCGGTGCTGCTCGTCGCGCTGACGCCGGACGGGGACGCGCCGTTCGTCGCCACGGCCTTCGCCGCGACGGTGGGGGTGCTCGCGGTGTTCTGCGCCATCCTCGCCGACGCCTCCGCCACGGACGCCGCCGCGGTGTGCGCCCCGGTCGCGATCGGCGCGCTGGCCTTCCTGCCGGGGCTCTCCACCCGCGTCGCGCGGCTGCCGATCGGTTACGCGTCGCCGTACAGCGCGGCCAGCATCGACTTCGACGCCGACCCCGACGACCCGCCATCGCCCGACCCGGTCGACGCCGAACGCATCGCCGCCCAGGCGCGACGCGGGCACGAGCTGCTGCTCGGGCTGGTCGGCGGTTGCAGCGTGGTCGTCATCGGAGCTGCGGCGGTGCTGGGCTTCTCCGACGCGCGGTGGGCACAGGTACTCGCGCTGGCCGCGGGCGCGGCCATGCTGCTGCGCGCCCGCCTCTTCCGGTACACCGCCCAGGTCGCCTGCGTCCTCGTCGCCGGCATCGCCGCCATCGGCGTCCTGCTGCTCGGGCTCGCCCTGCACACCCCCGAGCACCTCAGGCAGGAACTGCTGAGCGGCGACCGGACCGGCCTGGACGTCCGCACCGTCTGGATCGCCGGCGCCGTCGCCGCCGGGACGGCACTGATCGTGGCACTCGGGCTGATCATTCCGGCGAAGGGGCTGACCCCCTTCTGGGGCCGTGTCTCGGACCTGCTGGAAGGCGCCCTGCTGCTGTCACTGGTACCGCTGTGCCTGGCCGTACTCGACGTCTACAACGAGGCACGGAGCATGACGAGCGGCTAGCGCGAACAACAGCCCGACCCTGAAGCCCACCGGGCGGCCCCGTACGACCACAAGGTCCCGCAGCGGCGCCAGCCTGCTGCGGGGCACGGGGCGTGCGGGACGCGGCTACACCCGCGTCCAAGCAGCACCTACGCGGATGCGCGGACGCCCCGCCACAGTGCTTCGTCGAACGGCCCCGGAGCGGCGCCCCGCGGCACCACCTCTCGTCGCCGCGTGCTCAACCAATTGCCCGCACCTCCCGCGCGAGGCTTCACTGTGCGCTACTCCGCGCGCGAGGCTTCGCAGCACCTGCTCTTCGCGCGCGAAGGTCCGCACCGCTGTCCCGAATCCCCCATCCCTGCGCGCGAGGCTCTCCCGTGCCCCGTACTCCCCGCCTCGCGCGCGCGGCTGCGCCGCCCCCCCCCGGCCCCCGGCCCCCGGCCCCCGGCCCCCGGCCCCCGGCCCCCGGCCCCGCGC
>NZ_JBEHZD010000479.1:0-6200 GCF_040240285.1 Streptomyces sp. HSW2009
CCCCGACCCCGGCCCCGACGGGAACACCCGAAACAACAACTCCGGAACGCCGGAGTGGGACCAGGCATCGGCCGGCGGGCCCCCCCCCGGGGGGGGCCGGGGGCCCCCCCCCCCCCCCCCCGCCCCCCCCGCGGCGGGGGGGGGGGGGGTTGGCCACCGGCCGCCACCAGGTGGCGACTTCGCCTCCCGCTTCTTCTTCCGTCGGCCGCTCCGGCCTGCTCCTGCGCTCGGCGTCCGGGGCACCTGAACCTCCTGAACTGCCTGAACCTCCTGGCCCGTCCGGTCTGTTCGAGCTGTCCCACCTGGCTGGTCCGGCTGGTCCGATGAGGCCACCTGGCCCGTCCACCCCCTCCAACCCCTCCGGCCTGTCTGGCCCATCTGGTCTGTCTGGTCTGTCTGGTCAGACGGAGCCACCGGGCCCAGACGGCCCGTACACCTCATGCGGCTCGTCCGCCTCATACAGCTCGTACGCCCCGTACCACTCCGCCATCTCATGCCGCGTCCCCCTGATCGCCCTCCGCGGCCTGTGCCACCGCGTCCCGCAGTCCGGCCGCCCGGTCGTCGCGCTGGTCGAGGCAGACGCCCGCGGAGGCTTCGGCGATCCGCTGGTCGGGCTGGCCCCGGTCGCAGCCGCGGCTGCTGAAGGAGACCACCGCCACCGGCACGCCGTGCTTGCGCAGCGCCCCCAGCAGGCCCGGCAGACCCTGCTGCCCACCGGGGCGCCCGTTGTCCTCGTCGTCGGTGCGCAGCACGACCAGCGCGGGCCGCTCGTCCCCCGCGCCGCGCCTGGCCAGTTCGGCGACCGCCGCGCGCAGCGCACCGTACGGGTCGGCCTCGTGCTCCGTCAGGCGGGCCCGATCGGCGAGGCCACGCCGGGCGGCGGTCCGGTCCTTGTGCGGGCCGAACTCCAACAGCCCGGTGTCGTACGGGCGCTCGGCGCGCGCGGGCGCGGCCACCCGCCACGCGCCGTACTCGTCCCGCGGCCCGAGGTCATCCATGGCGCGCGCCAGCAGCGCGGGCGCCCCGGCGGCGCCCTCCCACACGCCGGCCATGGACGGCGAGGCGTCGAGCAGGTAGAGCACCCGCCCGGGGCCGTTGGCCGCGCGGTAGCGGTCCAGCGTGTCGCCCAGGCTGCCGCCGGCGGGGTCGTCGGGCGCGGCCGGGTCGCGGATGGGGTGCGGGCCGCCCACCGGCCCGACGCCGCCGCCGGGCGGCGGCCTGCCGTCCTTGGACCAGAAGCCGGCCGCCCGGAACACCCGCTGCCCCGCGGGGCCGGCCAGCCACCGAGCGAAGCCGTCAAGTCCGGCCCTGCGGGTACGCGCCGTGGCGGAGTCCTGGTCCGACCCCTCCCAGGTGAGCGACACGGCGACGGGGGCGAGGGCGGGGACGTCGTCGGGGTAGACGGCCCGGCGCGGCACCCGCGTCTGCGCCCGGCAGTCCAACTCGCCGGCCCGCAAAAGGTACTCGGGCACGATCGCCGCCGTGCTGCGGTCCGCCTCGCGATCGTCGGCCAGCGCGCACAACAGCCCGGCCCCGTCTGAGGCCAGCGGCCCGCCGTGAGCCAACCGCCGCTCCACCGAACCGGCCTGCTCGTCCCCGTACAGCGCACGCGTCGCCAACAGCGCCGCGTCGGTCGACTCCGGGTCGGGGCGCCGGACCTGCCGCCCTGCGCCGGCGTCGAGGAAGGCGCGGACCAACCGGGACAGCGGGCCGCCGACGGGGCCCGCGGAACGGCCGTCCCTGCCGGTGGGCCGGTCTCCCCGCCCCGTGGGGCGACCATCGCGGGCGCGCGGGGCGGCGGTACGGGCGCCGGACGGCGCGGGCAGGGCGAGCACGGTGGGCGAGTAGCCGAACGGGGCGGACGGGGTGCCCAGGTCCACGTCCTGGCTGCCCTCGGTGGCCCGCGTGGCGTCCGCAGCCGTCGCCGGAATCCACAGGTCGGGCTGGGCCCCGACGTCGCGCTGCGGGTCGAGCGGCACGGCGGACGGCACGTTGGGGGTGCCGGCTCCGGCGCCCGTGCCTGCGGCTGCGTCGGTGGGCCTGACGGCGTGCCCCGGCGGTCGCTGCCACACGTTGGACAGGTCGTGGAAGGCGGTGATCACATCGGAGGTACGGGCCGCGTACACGGTGATCCCCACCCGGGCGCATGACCCGTCCGGGTGATTCGCGGCCGAAAGGGTGTAGGTCTGCGCGGCGGTACGTACGACCCGGTGCAGATCGGGATCGGTCAGCACGCGCAACTCCTGGGGCGGCGCACAGATCCGCGCGGCGGGCGCCCTGCCGAACACGTGGAGCAGGGTGCCGACGAGGGCCAGGACCGCGCCGACGGCCACACCGGCCACCAGCCAGCGCCGCCCCCGGGGCCAACGGGGCCCGTCACCAGGCTGCCGCGCGGGCCCGGGCTCGTGCCCAAGCGGACGACTACGCGCGCGTGGGCGCGTGCGTGGCCCCTCGCGCGGACGTCCCATCCGACGCTCACGCGGACGTCCGCCCCGACGCACGCGCACGCGCGCACGCACACGAGGACGCGAACGCAGTCGCCAGCGCGGCGAGGCGGGAGCCGGTGCGGGATCTGGCTCGGAAGCCGGCGCGTCCGGGTTGTCGTCCGGCTCGCCTTCGCTCCTGCTGTTCAGGTCGTCGCCGGTGCTCGGGTGGGTGGCATTGTTCGTGCTGCCGGCGTCGCTGGGGCTGCTGTTGTCGCTGGGGCTGCGTTCGCTGTTGCCTTCGCTGCCGCGGCTATCGCGGCTATCGCGGCTGTCGCGGGTATCGCTGCTGACCCTGTCGTCGTGGCCGCCCCGATCGCGCGGCCCGCGGTCGGCGACGGACGTACGGGCCAGGACGACATCCGCGTCCGGGTCGCCCTGTCGGGTCTGCGGCTGCCACGCCGCATCCGCGAACGTGCGCTGTCCGGCCATCCGCCTCCGGAGCGCCGGCCCGAGGCGTGCGAAGGTCACGGGGCGCCCGGGGCGCGCGCTGCGCAACACGTCGAGCAGCGCCGTGGTGAAGGGCGTGGGGGTGTCCGCGGGCCCGGCGTCGATGCGCCGGTTCGCCTGCACCGCGGTGACCAGGAAGAACCGTTGCCGCGGCTCGAACGCCTCCAGGACGCGCAGCGCATTGCCCGCGTAGCAGCAGTCCAGGACCACCACGATCTGCCGCGCCGGCGAAGTGCGCAACACGCTGAACACCTCGGTCAGCGACACGGAGCCGGCGAAGACGTGCTGCGCGCCCGGCACGGTACGGGCCCACGGCAGTTGCAGCCAGAGTTCGGAACCGGAGGACGGGACGGCACCGTGCCCGGCGAAGTAGAACAGCAACACCCCGTGCGTCCCGGCCGCGGCCTCCCGCAACACCTCGTTGAAGTCGTCGACGCCCGCAGGTTCGACCACCAGCACGCCCCCGCCCGCGCCCCCACCGTCCGCGCGCCCGCCCCCGGCCGCAGCACCGGAAGGGCCGTCCGCAGCGCCGGATGAGTCGTCGGTGGCGCTCGGCGGGCCGTCAGCAGTGCCGTCAGGGCCGCCGTCCCGGTCGTCACCGGCCGCGCCGGCAGCCCCGGTGAAGACGCCGCCGGCGCGTAACGCCGCCGCCAACTCCACGAGGTTCCTGCGGACCGCAAGCAGGTCGCCCGGCACCCCGTCCGGCGACTCCCGCTCCCTGCGCGCGTACTCGGGCACGCCCACGAGCAGCGCCAGGTTGTCCCCGCCCCCGGGGTCGCATGCCGGCATCGTGCCTACTCCTCGTCCTCCGCATCGGAGTCCGAGGTGTCGTCCGTCCATCCGTCGCGGACCTCGGGTGGATCGCCGCCCTCCACTTGACGACGGTTGTCGCGCCAGGCCGCGATGCCCTGTTTGACCGCGGCGTACAGGTCGTCCAACGCCGGCTGCGCCAGCGCCCCGATGACCACGATCAGCACCTCGCTCGCACTGCCCATGGGATGGCCATCGCCGTCCCCGGCGGGAGCCGGCCGCAGGTCGATCCGCACCAGGTCAAGCCGCGCCCACTCCTCAAGCAGTTGCTCGCGCTCCAGCCAGGCGCACAGCGCGGACACGTCCCGGTCGGTTTCGGCGTCCGGCAGCCAGATCCGTAAATCCCGCCGCCGTTCATCTCTCTGCGTCATAAGCGCCCATACTCGCACCGCTTTTACCGCAACTCAGAGAAGCGTGCACGGAAATGTGACCCGGCTGTTATGCGGAAGCCATTCCCACGATTCCCCAACAGAATTTGACGGTGCGAGGAATGTCACGACGACGGAAAAATCCCGATCACTGGCGCGTTGTTGCCCACGTTTCACGAGTGGCGCAAGTGCCCTAGCTCGATACGGAGTTCACTGGTCCGGAGCCACCTCCACACGGCCACTCCTGGCCAGCACGCGCGGAACGCCCTAAAAGACGGTACCCGACCGCTGTGATGACGGCGCCTACCGGACGCACCCCTCGCGCCGCGCAGCACTCGCGTACAAGATCGCCACGTCTCACCCCGAAGTATTTCCGTGGTGCAGGGAAAGTACGGTTCCGATCCACCCCGAGAAGGAATTCCGCTTCGCGATCTCGCCCATTCGGGACGGGTCCCGAATTCCCCGTCCTACGCTCAGCCCGTGTGCCCAGGCCGCGCCCGAACCCCACCACCAGAAGCGCGGCCTTTCCCACATCACACCACCGGCACCCGCAACCCCGCGCGCGAGGACACCCCGCATACGGAGACCTTTCCCGTACGAACCCCTCGGGGCGCAGCGCGGGGCCGGGCGGTACGGGACTGGACGGGGTGAGCCCAGGCGGCGGAGACCAGACGGGGCGGGATCGGACGGGCCGGGGGCCAGACGAGGCGGGCCGGCCGGGGCGGGCGCGCTTCCCACCCACACCCCCACCCTCAGGCGCAGCCCCTCGCACACCCCTGCACACCCACACGCACGCCCAACGCCCTCCCGCGCGCCGCGGCACTACTGCACGCGGGAGTCCGCGATCTGCCGGGACATGATCGTCGTCAGCTCGTACGCCGTGTGGGAGGCCGCGACCGAGGTGATCTCCGCGTGGTCGTACGCCGGGGCGACCTCCACCAGGTCCGCCGAGACGAGGTGGCAGCCGGCCAGGCCGCGCAGGATCTCCAGGAGTTCGCGCGAGGTCAGTCCGCCGGCCTCCGGCGTGCCGGTGCCGGGCGCGTGCGCCGGGTCGAGCACGTCGATGTCGATGGAGACGTACAGCGGGCGGTCGCCGATGCGCTGCCGCAGTTGGTCGGCGACCTCGTCCACGCCGCGCCGCATCACATCGGCCGACGTGACGATGCCGAAGCCCATCTTGGCGTCGTCGTCCAGGTCCCGCTTGCCGTAGAGCGGGCCGCGGGTGCCCACGTGGGAGAGGGCCGACGTGTCGAGAATGCCCTCTTCGACCGCGCGCCGGAACGGCGTGCCGTGCGTGTACTCGGCACCGAAGTAGGTGTCCCAGGTGTCCAGGTGCGCATCGAAGTGCAGCAGGGCGACCGGGCCGTGCCGCTTGGCGACGGACCGCAGCAGCGGCAGCGCGATGGTGTGGTCACCGCCGAGGGTCATCAGCCGGGCGCCGGTGGCGAGCAGGTCGTCGGCCGCGGCCTCGATCGTCTCGACGGCCTCGCCGATGTTGAACGGATTGGCTGCCACGTCGCCCGCGTCCGCGACCTGCGCGAGCGCGAACGGCGACGCGTCCTGCGCCGGGTTGTACGGGCGCAGCAGCCGCGACGCCTCCCGGATCGCGTTGCCGCCGAACCGGGCGCCGGGCCGGTAGGACACCCCGCTGTCGAACGGAACGCCCACCACGGCCACGTCTGCCGCGCCCCCCACCTCATCGAGGCGGGGCAGCCGCGCGAAGGTGGCGGGCCCGGCGTACCGGGGGATGCGGGACGAGTCGACGGGGCCCACGGGCTCCCTGGGGGCGCTGCTCATGTGGCCTCTCCTGTCATTGCCTGTCATTGCCGAGAACACGGGCCGGGGCGGACCGGGGTGAACCAGATGGACCGGGCGGACCGGGCGGACCGGGCAGACCCGGCGGTCGAGCCCGGCGTACGGCCCCGCCGCACGCCTCCGCCCACGCCCCGCTGTCCCGCCGTCTGGTGGGGCGGCCCCCCCGGGGGGCCCCCCCCCCCCCCCCCCCCTCCGCCGGCCCCGCCGCGCCCCCCGGCCCCGCCGCCCCCCCGCGGCCCCGGGGCCGGGGCCGCCCCCCCGCGCGGGGGGGGCC
>NZ_JBEHZD010000048.1:0-25004 GCF_040240285.1 Streptomyces sp. HSW2009
CACTCGGCACCGGCCGCACCACCCGGGCCGGGCGGCGCGCGCGCGCCGCCCCCCCGGGGGGGGTGGGACCGGCCGGCCCCCCCGCCCCGCCCGGGGGGCGGGCCCGGGGGCGCCCCCCCGGGGGCGGGGGGGGGGGCGGGCCCGCCGGCGGGGCCCCGCCCCCCCGCCCCGCACGTGGCCGCTGCCCGCACGGGGCCGCTGGCCGCCCGGCTGCCCTGTCGCCGACCATGGGCCAAGGCCCACGACCGGAGAAGTCATGCTCGCCAGCTTGCAGCGGTACGCCGACCGGCACCCCCGGCTCGTCGAGGGTGCGTTCCTGGCGTTGGTGTACGTCATCACCGCCAAGCAGTACGACCGCGGCGGCCCCGGCTGGACGGTCGGCACGGTCATCGCCGCCGGCTCCTGCTTCACCCTGCTGTTCCGCCGCACGCACCCGGGCGCGGCCGTGCTGGGCACCGGCTGGGTCGCCGCCGCCTCCGGCGCGCTCGGCTACGAACTCGGCCCCCTGCTGCTGCTCCCGGTCATCGTGGCGCTGTACGAGGTGGCCGTGCGGGTGCCGCAGCGGACCGCGCACCTGTACGGCCTCGGGGTCACCGGGCTGATCGTGTACGCGGCGCTGCGCTCGGAGGATGCCGTACTGCCCTGGACCGACCGGGTCGGGCCGACCGTCTTCTGGCTGCTGCTCCCGGTCATCCAGGGCGCCGCCGTCCAGGCCAGGCGCGCCTATCTGGAGGCGGTCCACACCCGGGCCGAACTCGCCGAGCGCACCCGCGAGGAGGAGGCCAGGCACCGGGTGGGTGAGGAACGCATGCGCATCGCCCGCGAACTGCACGACGTGGTCGCCCACCACATGGCCCTGGCCAACGCGCAGGCGGGCACCGCGGCCCATCTGGTCCGCAGCCGCCCGGAGCAGGCCGAGCAGATACTCGGCGCGCTGTCCCACACCACCGCGTCGGCCCTGCGCGAACTCCAGGCGGCCGTGGGCCTGTTGCGTCAGCCCGACGATCCGGACGACGGGGACGACCCGCCCGAGCCGGCGCCCGGGCTCGGCCGGCTCGCCGAGCTGATCACCGCGTTCGCCGCGGCCGGGCTCCAGGTCAGCGTGGCCGTGGACGGTACGGAGCGCCCGCTCTCGCCCGGCGTGGACCTCACCGCGTACCGGATCGTCCAGGAGGCGCTGACCAATGTCACCAAGCACGCCGCCACGGGAACCGCGCAGGTCAGACTCGGCTATACGCACGAGCTGCTGACGCTCACGGTCAGCGACGGGGGTGGGAGGGGGAGCGGGGACGGTGGCGGTGGCGGTGGTGGCGGCGCTGGTGGTGGCGGGAGCGGTGGGCCGGCGCTGCCCGGTGGCGGCTTCGGGCTGATCAGCATGCGGGAGCGGGCCCGTAGCGCCGGCGGCCGGCTCCGGGCCGGGCGCCGCCCGGAAGGCGGCTTCACCGTCACCGCCGAACTCCCCATCCACCCTTGACCCTTGTCCCACCCTGATCCCACCCGATCCACCCATGGGCCGTGCCCTGCCCGCCCCCGACCCGCCACCCATCGACCCCTGAAGGGCCCCATGACCATCCGCGTACTCCTCGCCGACGACCAGACCCTGCTGCGGGCGACGTTTCGGATGCTGATCGATTCCTGCGCGGACCTGACGGTGGTCGCCGAGGCCGCGGACGGCGCGAGTGCCGTCGCCGGTGCCCGTGCGCACCGTCCCGACGTCGTCCTGATGGACATCCGCATGCCCGGTACGGACGGGCTCGCCGCGACGGCCGAGATCTGCGCGGACCCCGCGCTGCGGGACACCCGCGTCCTGATCCTCACCACCTTCCAGACGGACGAGCACATCGCCCGAGCGCTGCGGGTGGGGGCCAGTGGCTTCCTCGGCAAGGACGTGTCGGCCGATGCGCTCCTCGCCGGCATCCGCACCGTCGCGGCCGGTGACGCACTGCTGTCGGCCGCCGCCACCCGCTCCCTGATCACCCGGTTCCTGGCCACCCCGGCTCCGGACGCCCCACCGGCGCTCGCCACCCAACTGGCCACCCTGACCGCCCGCGAGCGCGAGGTGCTCGGCCTCGTCGCGGACGGCAAGTCGGATGCGGAGATCGCCCGGGAGCTCTTCGTCAGCCCGCTGACCGTACGCACCCACGTCCAGCGCGCCAAGACGAAACTCGCCGCCCGCGACCGCGCCCAACTGGTCGTCTACGCCTACCAGTCGGGGCTGGCGAGACCCCCGCGCTGAGCGGGCCGCGGCGACCGGCCGGTGCCCCCGGGCCCGCGGGTGCGCGGTGATCACGGCCCGCGCACGGCATCGCCCCGCTGCGTGGGCCCGCCGCCGAAGCCGCAGGTCACGCCGTTGCCGTACGCCACCCGAACGCGGCGCGGCCAGGGCCTCACCCGCGGGCCGGTGGGCAGCCGGTGAGACCCCGGGCCCCACCCGCGGGCCGGCCGCCCGGCCCGCCCGATGCGAGCGGCCGTGGCACCGCGCTGGGTGCCGGGGCGCGGCCCGAGCGCACGGGCGGCGGTCCCGCGTCCGCCGGGTGGCGCGGGGCGTGGCAGGCTTGGCGGTATGGCCGTTCAGATCAGCCCCAGCATCCTGTCCTCCGACTTCGCCCGACTGGCGGACGAGGCCGCAGCCGTATCGGGCCCCGATGGCGCCGACTGGCTGCACGTCGATGTGATGGACAACCACTTCGTGCCGAACCTGACGCTCGGCGTGCCGGTCGTCGAGTCGCTCGGCAAGGCGTCGGGCGTGCCGCTCGACTGCCACCTGATGATCGAGGACCCGGACCGCTGGGCCCCGCAGTACGTGGAGGCGGGCGCCGCATCGGTGACCTTCCACGTGGAGGCGGCGCGCGCCCCGGTGCGGCTGGCGCGCGAGATCCGGGCCAAGGGTGCCAGGGCGTCGATGGCGCTCAAGCCGGCGACGCCGATCGAGCCGTACGAGGACCTCCTGCCCGAACTGGACATGTTGCTGGTGATGACGGTCGAACCCGGCTTCGGCGGCCAGGCGTTCCTCGACATCATGCTGCCGAAGATCCGCCGTACCCGGGAGCTCATCGCACGGCACGGCCTCCAGATGTGGCTGCAAGTGGACGGAGGGGTTTCGTCTTCGACCATTGAACGCTGTGCTGAGGCGGGCGCGGACGTCTTCGTGGCCGGTTCCGCCGTCTACGGCGCCGACGACCCGGCCGATGCGGTGCGTCGCCTGCGGGCCCAGGCCCAGCAGGCGACGGCCACCGCCGCATGGTCATGCGGACACTGAGCCACGGCTTGGTGAACGCCAAGGTAAAGGGCGAACCAAGGACCGCCGTTTCTGACAGGATGACGGTTGGTTCTAGAACGTGAACAGTGAGGAGAACGCGGTGTCGACGGGCCGTTCAGCCATGCGGATGGGACCCGCCGAGCTGGTGCAGGCGGCAGCCATGGCGCGCCGCTTCTACCTGGAGGGCAAGTCCAAGATCCAGATCGCCGAGGAGTTCGGCGTCAGCCGCTTCAAGGTCGCCCGGGTGCTGGAGACGGCGCTCGACCGCGATCTGGTGCGGATCGAAATCCGGGTGCCCGCCGAGCTCGACGCCGAACGCTCGGACGCCTTGCGCGCCCGCTACGGGCTGCGCCACGCGGTGGTCGTGGAGTCCGCGCCGGCCCCGCTGACGGAGGGCGCGGACGACGCGTCGGCCCCCGCGGGCGGCGCCCCGACCGACCCGGAGAACCTGGGCGAGGTGGCCGCCGACCTGCTCGGCGAGCTGGTCACCGAGGGCGACGTGCTGGGCCTCGCCTGGGGCCGCTCGACGATCAACATGGCGGCGGCCCTGCACCGGCTGCCCCAGTGCACCGTCGTCCAGCTCACGGGCGTGTACGACGCGGGGACGGCCGAACGCGGCTCGGTCGAGGCGGTCCGCAGGGCCGCCACCGTCGCCGGCGGCGAGGCCCACCCCATCTACGCGCCGATGCTGCTGCCCGACTCGGCGACCGCCGCCGCGCTGCGCCGCCAGCCCGGCATCGCCCGCGCCTTCGACTACTTCGACAAGGTCACCGTCGCCGCGGTCTCCATCGGCTCGTGGGCGCCGGGCATCTCCACCGTCTACGACATGCTGAGCGAGGAGGAGCGCGCCCAGTACGCCTCGCTCGGTGCGGCGGCCGAGATGTCGGCCCACCTGTTCGACGCCGAGGGCCGGCGCATCGGCCGTGACCTGGGCGAACGCTGCATCACGGTGGAGGCCGACCGGCTGCGCCGCATTCCCGAGGTGGTGGCCATCGCGGGCGGGCTGCGCAAGGCGGAGGCGATCGGCGCGGTGCTCCGCTCCGGCCTGGTGACCAGCCTGGTCACGGACGCGGCCGTCGCCGACTACCTCCTCCTGGAGACCGGCCCGGGGCCCCGCCCGGCGCTGGACCGGGCGGACCCGGACGGCACGGGCTGACGGCGGCTCGACCAGCGACCACCAGCGGCTGACCACGGACTGCCGGCGGGCGGTACGAGGGCGGCGCGGCCCCCCCCCCCCCCCCCCCCCCCCCCCCCCCCCCCCGGTGCGCCCCCCCCCCCCCCCGCGGGGGGGGGGCCCCCCCCCCCCCCCCGCCGCCCCCCCCCGGCGGGCGGGGGGCGGCGCGGGGGCGGCCCCCCCCCCCCCCCCCCCCCCCCCCCCCCCCCCCGCAACCGTTTCCGCAGCCCGGCGCCGCCGATGTGGTGGAGCCGCCCGCACACACCGGCCCGGCCGGGTCTCGTTGCGGCGGGACGAGCGGCGACCGACCGGATGCCGCGGTGCCCCCGGGGGGTTGGGTGTACGAGAACCGAACCCAGCGGCGCGGTGGTACGGGGCGGCCGGCCGACGGGCGTCTCAGTGCGGGCCGGCCGGCCAGCGCAGCAGGGCGCCGAGGCCACCGACCGGAGCGGCGCCCGGGTCGTTGACGACGAGGGCGTCGGCCCCGCCCGCCGCGGCCGACCGCAGCAGCGCGTCGTCCGCCCGGGCCGCCGCCGGATGCACCTCGCCGAGGTACTGCAACTCCGTGCTGCGCAGCCCGAGTTGGTCGCCCTTCGGACCCACCCACATCTCGCGCCCGGCGTCCGGCCCGGCAGGCCCGAGGAGCAGCGTGTCGATCTGGTGCTCCCGTGCCGCCTCCACCAGGGCCGGCACGCCGGCGACGGCCTGCCCGCCGCCGTCGTCCTCGCGCCCGGCGTGGTAGCGGTCCAGCACCTCGGCGGCGCGCTCGCCCTCGCGTACCGCGCGCACCTGCGCGATGTCGCGGGCGAGCTGCGGGCTCTGCGGACCGGTCGGCCGCGCCCCGTGCTCGCTCTCCGCCGTGCGCGACCGCAGCGGCTCGGGCAGCAGGTCACGCACCACCTTCCGCTCCCGGGCGTCGCCGACCAGCAGCAGGACGTCGGCGCCGGTGCGCTGCCACATCTGGTGCGTGGCTGCGGCGATCTCCGCCGCGTTCTGCTCCCAGGTGTTCTCCACGGCCGTCTGGAAGTGGCGCTCGGACCAGTCCGCCGACGCGGTCTTGTGCACCGGCCAGTCGGCACCGCTGACCTGCCCCTGCTCCCGCTCGCCGGCGTCGTCGTGCAGCTCGAAGTCGGCTCCGACCCGGTCCACGTACGCCACCAGGCAGGTGGGGGAGTCCCCGACGGCGCGCACCAGGGGGGTGAGCCGGGGCAGCGTGGACCAGGTGGTGGTCAGCGGCGCGGCCGGCGGGCCCGGCAGCGGCACGTCCATCACGACCTCGCCGCCGGCGGCGAACACGGCCCGCCCGGCGCGCTTGCCGGACGCCTTCGGCCGGCCGATCGGGCCGTCCCCGACCGGGCCGGCCAGGGCCGTGTGCACGGCCTCGCAGGTCGCGGCCGGCGCCCCGAGGTCCGCCAGTTCCTGCGCCGCGGCCCGGGCCGTCAACTCCTGCCGCTTGGCCGCGTCCTGCGTCGTGTACGAGGCGTCCACGTACACCGAGGCCCAGGGGCCGTCGTGGGTGAGGATCGGGTTGAGCAGCGACAGACGCATGGTGCCTCCTCGTGGTGGGTTCTCGGGGCCGGCATCGCCCGTCCGGGCCGGGTAACCGCTGGTGGCCAGCGGAAACCTGAACGCAGGCGGCCGATCGCCGGTCATCCGGTCGGTTTTCCCGCGCCGCGGGCGGGTACCGGGGCAGGGCCGCCGGATACGGGCCGGTGCGGGTCGGTGCGGGACGGCGTACGGCCCAGGACAGCAGGCGGCCGACGGGCCTCGGCAGGCCCCCCGCGGCCCGTACGCCGAGGCGGTGCGCCTGGCCGCGCACCGGACCTGACCACGACGCCCTTCGAGGAGGCGCAGCACCATGCCCCGAGGTTCGAGCGACAAGCGCGAGCGGCAGTACGAGAAGATCAAGGAGAGCCAGCAGGAGCGCGGCGCCAGCACCGCGCGGGCCAAGGAGATCGCGGCCCGTACGGTGAACAAGGAGCGCGCCAGGGCCGGCGAGTCCCGGACCGCGAGCCGTACGTCGACGCAGGACATCTCTTCCGGACGCCGCGGCGGCAAGCGTTCGCACAGCGGCGCGGCCGGCCCCACCCGCGACCAGCTCTACGCCGAGGCCCAGCGCAAGGGCGTCGAGGGCCGCTCGTCCATGAACAAGGCGCAACTGGCGAAGGCGGTCGGCCGCTGAAGGTCGTGTGGGGCTGCGGTGGCGTTTGCGGGCGCCGGCTTGGACGCCGATGCCGATGTTGGTGGGACGTCGTCGCCGACGGGAGCCCTGTCCGCGCCGAGACGTGCCTGGGCCCACCCGGCCCCCGCGCCCACCCGCACCCCACCAGCCCCACACCACAGAGCCCGCCCGGGCACCATCGTAGGAAGCCACGAACATCGGGAACGGCAGCTCGGTGGAAGGTACACAGATGGGAACGCGGGTTCGCCACTCGCGGTGTGGATCGGTGATGATGGCGTAGGAGCCGCAGCCCGGAACGCCGTCTCCGCGTCGCCGGACCGGCGCTGACTCCCCACCCGCCCCTCCGCAATAACCGCAGGTGAGAGAGTTAGCATGCGATTCCTGAACGATGTACGGCCGTCCCATGACCTGACGTACGACGATGTCTTCATGGTGCCGAGCCGTTCCGCGGTCGGCTCTCGACAGAGCGTGGACCTCAGCTCGCCGGACGGTACCGGAACCACCATTCCGCTGGTGGTCGCCAACATGACGGCCATCGCCGGCCGGCGGATGGCGGAGACCGTGGCCAGGCGCGGCGGACTCGTGGTGATCCCGCAGGACATCCCGATCGAGGTCGTCACCGACGTCATCGGCTGGGTCAAGACCCGCCACCTGGTCCTGGACACCCCGATCGTGCTGGCGCCGGGCCAGACCGTCGCCGATGCGCTGGCGCTGCTGCCCAAGCGGGCGCACGGCGCGGGCGTCGTGGTCTCCGACGGCCGCCCCGTCGGTGTCGTCACCGAGTCCGACCTGACCGGGGTGGACCGTTTCACGCAGCTCTCCGAGGTCATGTCCAAGGAGCTGCTGGTGCTCGACGCGGACATCGATCCGCGCGTCGCCTTCAACCGGCTCGACGCCGCGCACCGCAAGCTGGCGCCGGCCGTGGACCGGGACGGCAAGCTGGTCGGCATCCTGACCCGCAAGGCCGCGCTGCGCGCGACTCTGTACACGCCCGCGACCGACGCCGCCGGCGGTCTGCGGGTCGCGGCTGCGGTCGGCGTCAACGGCGATGTGGCCGGGCGCGCCAAGTCGCTCCTGGACGCCGGCGTGGACACGCTGGTGGTGGACACCGCGCACGGGCACCAGGAGTCGATGATCAACGCGCTCCAGGCGGTGCGCGCGCTGGACCCGCAGGTGCCCGTCGTGGCGGGCAACGTCGTCGCCGCCGAAGGCGTCCGCGACCTGGTCGCCGCGGGCGCCGACATCATCAAGGTGGGCGTCGGCCCCGGCGCCATGTGCACCACCCGGATGATGACCGGCGTCGGCCGCCCGCAGTTCTCCGCCGTGCTCGAATGCGCCGCCGAGGCCCGCCGGCTCGGCAAGCACGTCTGGGCCGACGGCGGCGTGCGCCACCCGCGCGACGTCGCCATGGCGCTGGCCGCCGGCGCGTCCAACGTCATGATCGGCTCGTGGTTCGCCGGTACGTACGAGTCGCCGGGCGACCTCCAGCAGAGCGCGGACGGCCGGTTCTACAAGGAGAGCTTCGGCATGGCCTCGGCCCGGGCGGTGCGCAACCGCACGAGCGAGGAATCGGCCTACGACCGGGCCCGCAAGGCCCTGTTCGAGGAGGGCATCTCCACCTCGCGGATGTTCCTCGACCCGGCGCGGCCCGGCGTCGAGGACCTGATCGACACGATCATCGCGGGCGTGCGCAGCTCCTGCACGTACGCGGGCGCCGGCTCGCTGGCGGAGTTCCACGAGCGGGCCGTGGTCGGCGTGCAGAGTGCGGCCGGCTACGCGGAGGGCAAGCCGCTGCACGCGAGCTGGTCCTAGCGGCAGACCGCGCGGCCCGGAGGCGAGCACCGGGCCGCGCCGGGCCGCGCGTCCCTCCGAGGCGGTAGGTCGCGCGTCCCTTCGCGACGGCTAGGCCGCGCGCCCCTCCGCGAACAGCATTCGGACGTCGATCGCACCCTGTCGCAGCGCCGCCGCGCGGGTGTACTCGGGCGAGGCGTGCCACTCCCTGACCCGGTCCAGGTCGGGGAACTCCAGCGTGGTCACCACCCGACCGGCCGGCCAGTCGCCCTCGATGACCTCGGGGACGGTGCCCTGGATCAGGTAGCGCCCGCCGTAGCGCGCGATGGACTCCTCGGCGAGCACCCGGTAGCGGGCGGCCACCTCGGGGTCGTGGACCTCGGCGTCGACGAGTACGTATGCAGGCATGGCGAACTCCCTTCAGCGCGGCCGACGGCCGGGCTGATACGGCGGAGAAACATGACACGCCGTATAGTTATGGAACGCCGGAGATTTGGCAACGAGGGCCAGGCCCGGCGACGGACCGAGACAGCGGCGGATCGAGGGGTGGCACGGTGGCCGAGATGGCGGGTTTGGCGATGAGTCGGCGCGAGCGGCTGCGTGCCGAGGCGACGGGGCAGATCCTGGAGATCGCACTGCGGCAGTTGACCACCGAGGGCCCGGGGGCGATCTCCCTGCGCGGCATCGCGCGCGAGATGGGCATGACGCCGCGCGCCATCTACAGCTACTTCGCCACCCGCGACGACCTGGTCACCGCGCTGATCGGGCAGATGAGTTCCGCTCTCGCCGACGCCCTGGAAGCGGCCAGGGACGCGGCCCCCGCCGACCCCGAACAGCGCCTGCTCGCCTGGGGTCAGGCCCTGCGCACCTGGGCGCTGGCCAACCCACAGGGCTTCCACCTGGTCTACGGTGACCCGATCCCCGGCTATCAGCCGCCCGCGGGGTCCGGGCCGCTCGCCGAGGCTGCGCTGCGCATCTGCGGTGGGCTCAACCGCTTGGTGGCCGAGGCGAGCGCGGACCTGCGGCGCCCGGCCACTGGCGACGAGGAGCAGCAGGTAGCCGACTGGTCCGGGTTCCCGCCGGCCTATCGGGAACGGGTGCGCGCCGAAGTCCCCGACCTCACCCCTGCCGTCGCCGCCCGCGCGCTGCGCGTCTGGGGCCGGCTGCACGGGCTGGTGACCCTGGAGATCCACGGCCATCTGGGCCCGGTCTACACCGATCCGGCCGCGCTGTACCGGGCCGAGACGCTGGACCTGGTGCGCGACCTCGGCCCCACGGCGGGCCCGGCCCCGGTCGCGCCCCCGGCGGTGGACGCGGACGCCTGAGCCGCGCGACCGACCGGGCCGACGAGGCGGCCTGAGCCGACCAAGCTGACCTTGCCCACCGCGTCAACCAGGCCCGCTGCGTCAACCAGGCCCGCCGGGCCACCCGGGCCCACGGGCACGGCCGGGCCGTCAGGTCCACCAGGCCAACCAGTCCCGCCGGGCCCGCCGCGCGCCGCCCGGTCCGCCCCGATGGGCAACCCGCCTACGTACGAGGTCTGTTCGCACCCGCGCGACCCGTGTTGTGATGGCGGGATGGACGCCACGCCACGTGAGGGAAGCCAGGGGACCGGGCCGGGGCCCATCACGCCCGACGGATGTGCGGTGGAGATGTACGCGCGGCTGCCCGCCGGCGGCGAGCCGGCGATCGTGGCCGCCCACGCCCCCGCCGGCGCCAGCCTGCTCGAACTCGGGTCGGGCGCGGGCCGCCTGACCAGGCCGCTGCTGGCGCACGGCTTCCAGGTGGTGGCGGTGGACGAGTCCCCGGAGATGCTGGCGTACGTCAAGGAGGCCCGCACGGTCTGCGCGCCGATCGAAGGACTCGACCTCGGTGAGCGCTTCGACGTGGTGCTGCTGGCGTCGTTCCTGGTCAACACGGCGGACGCGGCGCTCTGCGGTGAACTGCTGGCGAGTTGCGCGCGCCATGTCGCGTCGAACGGCTGCGTACTGATCCAGCGCGAGAACGACCAGTGGCACGACGAGTCGAGAGTCCCCAGGGAGTGGGAGCGCGACGGCCAGCGCATCAAGATCGCCGCCGTGGAGCGCCGCGGCACCGACCGGGTCGCGGTGCGCATGGAGTACGGGTTCGAGGGCGCCGAGTGGAGCCACTCCTTCGTCTCGCGGGTGGTCCCCGACGCCCTGTTCGAGGCCGAACTCGCCGCCGCAGGGCTGGCGTTGGACGGCTATCTGACCGATGACCACAGTTGGGTACGGGCCGTACCGGCCCCGTGCGACTGACCGCGACCCGGGCCCCGGGCCGCCCGTACCCGGTGCCCACACCCGCCGTCCGCGCCCACCGGACGTCGTTCCCCGGCCGGCGCTAGCCCCTCGCCCGCGCCCGGCGCAGAGAGCCGAGGCCGACGACCCCGTACGCGAGGACAACACCGCCCGCAGCCACCGCACCCCAGGTCAGCGCCCTGGTCCAGGGCAGCCCGTAGAAGTGGCCGACGCCGTACGCGGCGCAGCCCGCGATCAGTGCGAAGACCAGGGCGGACCAGAGGTAGCGGGCGCGGGTGTCGGTCCTGCTGGGCAACAGGTTCACCAAGAGTTCGGCGAGCAGCATCATGGGCGGACCAGCCTCTCCGTGGATGTGCGGCCAGTGTCCCAGGGGGGCCCGGACGGGGCGGGGCGGCAGGGGGATCGGGCGGCGGCGGGGGCGCCGGGCGGCCCGTGGGGTGGTGCTCGTGTGACGATGGGCTCGATCCGCCGTTCCGCCCACCGGTCGCTGCTGGCCGGGCGCCGTAGAGAAATGAACCATCCGCCGTGCGACTGAACCCGCTGGACGAACGCATCGTGCACGCCCTCGCCGAGGACGCCCGCCGCTCGTACGCCGACATCGGCGCCGAGGTCGGGCTTTCGGCCCCCGCCGTCAAGCGGCGCGTGGACCGGCTGCGGGCCGAGGGGGCGATCACCGGGTTCACGGTGCGGGTGGACCCGGTGGCGCTCGGCTGGCAGACCGAAGGGTTCGTCGAACTGTACTGCCGGCCCAACACCTCGCCCCGGGACATCCACCGGGGCCTCTCGCGCTACCCCGAGGTGGTGTCGGCCTCCACCATCACCGGCGAGGCGGACGCCATCGTGCAGGTCTTCGCCTCCGACATGCGGCACTTCGAAGGGGTCCTGGAACGCATCGCCGGCGAGCCCTTCGTCGAGCGGACCAAGTCCGTCCTGGTGCTCTCGCCGCTGCTGCGCCGGTTCAGTTCGGGCGCGCCGACGTAACCGGTGGTGGGCGCTCGACGCGAAGGCGGGTACGCGGCGGGGCCCGGGAGCGTGGGCACGCGGCGGTCTCGGGAGTGGGCAGGCAGCGAGGCCCAGAGCCGGTACGCGGCAGGCCCGCGAACGCGCAGGGGCGGTCACCGGCCGCGCGATCCGTGCGCGCGACTGGCGACCGCCGGAACCGGACGGTCCGCCGGTGAGCCCCGCCCCGGGGAGGGGGACGGGCAGCGGTTGCCGGGCCCCGTGGCCGGCCGTGCTCCAGGCGGCCGTGTCACGGGCCCGGCGTCGGGTCAGCGTCGCTGGCGCAGAGCGGCCACCAGCGGCGCGGACCGGTCGTCCGGCCGCCCGGCGCGGGGTGTGACGGCCCCGGGCCGGGGGTCTAGCAGGGGACGGAGAGCCGACCCGTACCAGCCCTTGCGGGCAGGTACGGCGGGTGCCGCGACGGCGGGCCGGCTCGGTGCGGCGGGGAAGCCTCGGTGCGGCGGGGGGACTACTGCGGGTCCATTGAGACGACCGTGAAGTCGCCGCGCTCCACCGTCTCGAAGGGCGCCGAGCTCACGCAGGGCGGCAGGTCCTTGGTGACCGTCGGGTCGTTGGTGCCGGCCCAGCTGTAGCCGAGCCGGTCCGGCTTGCCGGGGCCCTTGTCGTGCACGGTGAAGCCGATCCGCAGCCCCTCCAGGTCCTGCACGTCGGTCTTGGTGACGATGCCGGTGGCCACGGCGACCTTGCCGCCCGACGACAGACAGTCGATCCGGCCCTCGGCGAACCCCCGCTTGTTCGCGGAGACGTGCCGGAAGCGGAAGGTGCCCCGGGCGGCGTCGGGCTCGCCGTGCGCGTCGAAGGAGAACCGCACGTCATCGCCGTCGGGCCGGCTCAGCTTCGCCGCCCCGGTCAGGCTCTGCTCGGGCTGTTTCGGGGCCTGCCGCTCGCCGTGCGCCGCGGGCGGCGCGGCGGGCAGGGGCACCGACGCCGACCCGTCGGCCGGGGCGGCCTGGCCGGCCCGGCGGGTACGGTCGCCCGCACCGTCCCCGTCGGACGCGGCAGCGGCACCGGCGGCGCCGGCCGTTAACAGGAGGGCGGCGCCCAGCGCGCCCATCCGTATTCGGGTCGGCGTGGCGGCCGGCATGCGGAGGGAGAAACGGCTCATGGTGGCCCCTTCCAGGCGCCGATCGGGCGGTTCCCGACCGGCTGTGGTGATGAAGATCAGCCTGCCGCCCGACCCGGGTCGGGCACATCGCGCCACGGGTTGACCGCACGTACGCACCTGGTCGCCCCGCCACCTGCCGCGCTCCCACCACAGAGGTAGCCAGCCGCCCCGCACTGTGCCACCAAGGGTTGACGGCACCCCACACCACCTGCGCGAACGCGCGACGCAACGAATCGCCGCACAGCGGCCCGGATGCGCAACGAATCGTCCCCTGACGCACAATGGACGCGCCTTGTCCGACGTCGGCGGCCGGCCGTACCGTCTACAGGGCCGCGCCGAACCCGCCCGCCGCACTGCCGGCGGCCGGTCCGCCGCGCGGCCCCGTCACCGGTGCGGGCCGCCGCCCGCACGTCCTGCCCACCGCCGCGGCCCCCGGGCCCGCCGCACCGCCCGAGGGGTTCCATGACCACGCCGCGTACCGCCCTGCTCCAGAGCTCGGGACGACTCGGGGACGTCGGCCACAACCTGCGCCTCATCGACGAGGCGGCCGAGCGGGCCGCAGCCGCCGGCGCCCGGCTGCTGACCGTCCCCGAACTGTTCCTCACCGGGTACGCGATCGGGGACCGCATCGCCGAACTCGCCGAGCCGGCCGACGGCCCGTCCGCCGCGGCCATCGCCCGCACCGCGACCCGACACGGCGTCGCCGTCTGCTACGGCTACCCGGAGCGCGCCGGCGACCACGTCCACAACTCGGCCCAACTGATCGGCGCCGCCGGCGAGCGGCTGCTCAACTACCGCAAGACGCATCTGTTCGGGGAGTTCGAGCAGCACTGGTTCACACCGGGCGACACCCCCGTGGTGCAGGTCGAGCTGCCGGAGCTGGCCGGCCTCCGGGTCGGGGCCATGATCTGCTACGACGTCGAGTTCCCGGAGAACGTCCGCGCCCACGCTCTGGCCGGCACCGATCTGCTGCTGGTCCCGACGGCGCAGATGCACCCCTTCCAGTTCGTCGCCGAATCCCTCGTCCCGGTCCGGGCGTTCGAGAACCAGCTCTACGTCGCGTACGTCAACCGCACCGGGCCCGAGGGCGAGTTCGAGTTCATCGGGCGCAGTTGCCTGGCCGGTCCCGACGGCATCGCCAGGGCCCGCGCCGGCCACCACCCCGAACTGGTCGTCGCCGACCTGGACCCCGCCTTCCTCACCGCCTCCCGGCAGGCCAACCCGTATCTGGCGGACCGCAGGCCGGCGCTGTACACGACCATCGGCTGACCCGGCCCGTACGGCAAGCCCCGCACGGGAACGTGCCGTACGGAAAGTCCTGTTACGGAACCGGCCGGCCGGCCGAACCACCTCGCGCGCGCCCGCGCGCGAAGACCGACTAGCCCACCCCGCGCGGGTAGCGGCCGGCCCACCCTACGCGCGGAGACCGACCGGCCAACCTCGCGCGGGTAGCGGCCGGCCCCAGCGTGCCCCGCACACCCCTCGCATCCCTCACACCCAGGCACGCGCGGCCCAGCCACGCACTCACCCACCCACCTCGTCCCACCCTGCGCAGCAACCCACCCGCGCGCAGGCAACCCACCCTGCGCAGCCAACCCACCCCTGCGCAGCAACCCACCCCGCGCAGCCCGTCCCCCGGCGCCGGCTGCCCGGGCCCGCCCGCAAGGAGTCGCGTCCCATGACGTCCACGGTGCCCACCGCCGTCCACGACGAGCAGTCGCCGCAGCCGGCCAGTCCGCCGCTGACCATGTTCGGCCCGGACTTCCCGTACGCCTACGACGACTACCTCGCGCACCCGGCCGGGCTCGGCCAGGTCCCGGCCACCGAGCACGGCGCCGAGGTGGCGATCATCGGCGGCGGGCTGTCCGGCATCGTCACCGCGTACGAGCTGATGAAGATGGGGCTGCGGCCGGTGGTCTACGAGGCCGACCAGATCGGCGGCCGGCTGCGCACCGCGCGCTTCGACGGCTGCACCACCGACGACGGGCAGCCGCTCACCGCCGAGATGGGCGCGATGCGCTTCCCGCCCTGTTCCACCGCGCTCCAGCACTACATCGACCTGGTGGGCCTCCAGACCCGGCCCTTCCCCAACCCGCTCGCCCCCGAGACGCCCTCCACCGTCGTGGACCTCAAGGGCCAGGCCCACTACGCGCGCACCCTGGACGACCTGCCCGAGGTCTACCACCAGGTGATGGACGCGTGGAACGCCTGCCTCGAAGAGGGCGCGGACTTCGCCGCCATGCAGCGGGCGATCCGCGAGCGCGACGTGCCGGCCATGCGCGCCATCTGGGCACAGTTGGTGGAGAAGCTGGACAACCAGACGTTCTACGGGTTCCTCTGCGACTCGCCGGCCTTCGCCTCCTTCCGGCACCGGGAGATCTTCGGCCAGGTCGGCTTCGGCACCGGTGGCTGGGACACCGACTTCCCCAACTCCATCCTGGAGATCCTGCGCGTCGTCTACACCGGCGCCGACGACGACCACCGCGGCATCGTCGGCGGCAGCCAGCAACTCCCCGAGCGGCTGTGGGAGCACGCCCCCGACAAGCTGGTGCACTGGGCGCGGGGCACCTCGCTCAGCTCGCTGCACGAGGGCGCGCCGCGGCCGGCGGTCACCCGGCTGAACCGTACGGCGGGCAACCGGATCACGGTCACCGATGCCACCGGCGACGTCCGCACCTACCGGGCCGCGGTCTTCACCGCGCAGAGCTGGCTACTGCTGTCCAAGATCGACTGCGACGACTCGCTCTTCCCCATCGACCACTGGACGGCGATGGAGCGGACCCACTACATGGAGTCCAGCAAGCTCTTCGTCCCCGTGGACCGGCCGTTCTGGCTGGACACCGACGAGGAGACCGGCCGCGACGTGATGAGCATGACGCTCACCGACCGGATGACCCGCGGCACCTACCTGCTCGACAACGGGCCCGACCAGCCGGCCGTCATCTGCCTCTCCTACACCTGGTGCGACGACAGTCTGAAGTGGCTGCCGCTGTCCGCGAACGAGCGGCTTGAGGTCATGCTGAAGTCGCTGCGCGAGATCTATCCCAAGGTGGACATCCGGCGGCACATCATCGGCAACCCGGTGACGGTCTCCTGGGAGAACGAGCCGTACTTCATGGGCGCCTTCAAGGCCAACCTGCCCGGCCACTACCGCTACCAGCGCCGCCTGTTCACCCACTTCATGCAGGACCGACTGCCCGCCGACAAGCGCGGCATCTTCCTGGCCGGCGACGACATCTCCTGGACGGCGGGCTGGGCCGAGGGCGCCGTGCAGACCGCGCTGAACGCCGTCTGGGGCGTCCTCCACCACTTCGCCGGCACCACGGACGCGACCAACCCGGGCCCGGGCGACGTGTACGACGCGATAGAGCCGGTGGCACTGCCGGAGGACTGAGGAGGGGCTCGCGGAGCGGGGTTCGATGGTCATGCGCAGTGCGTATGGGGGCAACCTTGTGTGCCGCTTACGAGCCAAGCCAAGCCGAGCCGAGCCGAGCCCGCCCCGCTCGGGGCTGCCTCTGACCTCCCCGTACGCGCCCTACGCGACCCCCACCAACGGCGTCAGCAGCACCCGGCCGACGAGGCCGATGCTGGCGTCGACGCGTTCCGCGAACTCGCGGGCCAGGTCGGGTTGTTCGCGTAGGCCCCAGAGGGCGCGGAAGGAGCCCCAGGCCGCGTCGCGGGCGCGGTCCAGGCTCCAGGCGCCCACCAGGTGGGTGAGCGGGTCGGCGATGTCGAGCAGGTCGGGGCCCGGCATCAGGTCCTCGCGGATGTGTTCCTCCAGGCCGGTCAGTACGTCGCCGATCCGGTCGAAGTCGGCCTCCAGGGTGCCCGGCGCGCAGCCGAGTGAGACGCAGGTGTCGCGCAGCGCCAGGGCCAGGTCGTTGCCGATGTGCGCGTTGATGCCGGCCAGTGCGAACTGGACCGGGCGCACGCCGGGGTGCCGGCGCAGTTCGAACAGTGGTCTCCAGGCCGCTGGCGGCCGTCTGCCGCCGGCCGCCGCGTCCACCGCGGCGAGGTAGCGGGCGGCGAACCTGGCCGCCAACTCCTCGGCCGCCGGCCCCTGGTGGAAGTAGCCTGCGGCGAGTCGGTCCGCGACCTCCTGGGTGACCGCGAGGTAGACCCCGTTGAACACGGCGACCCCGTCCCGCTCGGGCAGCGTGCGCTCAAGGCCGACCATCCGGTGCAGCGCCTGCGCCACGGTCGGCGGGGCGGTGCGCTGCGGGACGGGGCGGGTCGCTGAGCGGTGTTCGGTCTGCGTCATGCGGTCAGCGTCCCAGCCCGAACGCCTGCCCGGCAGCCCTCGGAGGCCGCTTCCTCATAACGGATGAACCGTGGGCAAGCCGGGTGGCCGGAACGGAACATGGCCGTCCGGCACGGCGGGGGGTGAGGCGGTCGTGGGGGTGGGTGTGGGGTGGGTGCGAAGTGGTGGGTGGCGGCGGGGTTTCCTTCGGGTGTGCCGCCGGCTGTGACCAAGCCTTGACGGCGATCGCCGCCGCGGCTGTTGGCGAAAGTCGTTGGCTGTGACCTGGTTGCCGGGGCGCAGCCCACGCGCTCGTTTGCGGTACGCGTACGGCGCGGGAGGCCAACCGATGGGTAGGGGGAGCGCCGATGCGTAGAGCCGCCAGGCCCTCGGCCAGGCCACCGCGCTACCCGAAATAGTCCGTGGCCGTCCCCGTGCGGACCGTGTCGAGGGTGACACAGTGCAGGCCGCCGCCGAGCAGGCGGGCGTGCCGCAGGGTGTGTCCTGCGACCTGGACGCCGTGGTGTTCGAGCGCCGCGATCAGTTCGTGTTGGGCGGCGTCGACGATCGCCAGGTGGGGATCGACCATCAGGAGGTTCATGCCGATCCAGGGTGAGCTGAGCGGGTGGGCGCCGGTCGGGGACTGGGGTTCGTTCATCGGGGGGCACCAGATCCGGTCCCAGGAGCGCAGTGGCGCCGGCAGGTTGTCCTCGGTGACCCGGGCCGGGTTGGCCAGCAGGAGGCCGGGGCGGATCAGGGACAGGGTGCTGTCGATGTGGGTGTGGGGGTAGAGGTCGCGGACGGGGTGCAGTCGGTAGTCGCCGAGCGCGGCCAGGGTGTGGGTGAGCCAGGTGAAACCCATCTCGTTGCCGCTGCCCGAGACCTGGTAGAAGAGGTCACGGCCGCACCGCAGGACGTTGGCCGCCTCGAAGGCCGGCTCGGTGTTCCGCAGCACCGGCCGGCCCGTGTCGTCCACGCCGTACAGGTCCGCGCGCAGTTCGGGCTTGGGCGCGCCGAGCCAGGCCGATCCGGCGGTCAGATAGCGCTGGAAGAGCGGGCGCAGCGCGCTGGTTTCGAAGTAGCGGGCCCGCATCGGGCTCGGCACCTCGATCAGCGTCGACCCGACCACCAGCGTCAGATCGCGCGGGCAGTACGAGTACAGTCCGCGGCTCCTCCAGTGCGGGGTGGCGAACGCCGCCCCGTGGTCCACGGCGGCCGGCCGGTGCACGGTCACGCCAAGGCCCTCCAGCAACCGCACCAGACACGCCAGATCCTCCTCGGTCTCCTCGACGACGCGGCGGTCGAACGGCCCGGTGGGCACCTGCGCCGCCTCGGGCGCGGTGAGTTCGGGGTGGAGGTTGAGCCAGGACGAGGGGTCGGATACGGGGAGCCGCGCGCCGACGGCGGTGCCGACCACGACCTCCACCAGGGGCGAGAACTCGGCGTGAGAGCTGGCGGCGCGCGGCGGCGCCGTGCGCGGGGTGGCGCCGGCGGGGGTGTTCTCGACCGTGGTCACGACACGGCTCCTTCCGGGGGTGCGAGCGCGGGCGGTGCGCGGCGGGACGAGAGGCGCGCGGGGCGGTGCGCAGTGGTGCGTACGGGCGGTGCGCAGTGGTGCGTACGAGCGGCAGCGGTGCGCGGCGGTACGGGCAGTGCTGCGCGGCGGTACGGGCTCACGCGATCACGTGTCGTGCCCCGCGGCGGCGGTGGGCCCGCGGGGACGCGCAGGTCATCACGCGCAACAGCCACCGGTCGGTGCCGTCGCCCCGGGCCGCGAAGAGCGTGCGGGCGTGCGCGGCGCGCCGGTTGTCCAGCACCAGCAGGTCGCCCGGGATCAGTACGTGGCCGACGGCCGAGCGCTCCAGGGCCGTCCCGAGCCGCCGCAGCGCGGTCGCCGCCTCCTGGTCGGCGGGGTCCAGGGGGCGCAGGTAGACGGCGTCGTAGCGGAGTTCCGGGTCGCTGGGGCTGCCGCTCAGCACGGATACGGCCGCCCCGTCCGGGACCGGGGCCGGGCCGTGGCCCGCCGTGCTTGCCGGGCCTGCCGCACCCGCGGGGCCCGTCAGCGCGGTCGCGTCCGCCGGGCCTGCCGCACCCCCGGGCCCCACCTGCTCCGCAGCACCCACCGGGCCTACCGCACTCGCCCCGCCCACCCCTGCCACGGATTCCACGGACTGCACCGCACCACGCGCGTGCGCGTGCGCGAGGTCGGGTCCTACCGTGAAGCGCGGCTCGCGCAGCGTCCGCTCCGTGCGGGCGTCGAGACGGGCCGCGCCGACGGCCGAGAACAGCGTGCGGGCCGACGGGTCGCCGCGCAGGCACAGCAGGCCCAGGTAGTCGCACCGGTCCGGGCGGAACGCGTCCTCGACGTGCCAGTCCAAGAAGGCCCGGCTGCCGCCGCTGGTCTGGGCCTCCTCCTGGCCGGGGACCGGCACCACGTGCTGGACCAGCCGCCCCTCGTAGAGCGCGGCGAACGCGAACGGCTCCCCGAACAGCGCCATCACGCCGAGCAGGGTCAGCATGCCCTGGCGCGCGGCGCGGCCCAGCGCCGGCGGGGTGAGCGTGGCCGGCGTCGGCTGGAGCCCGGGGGCGGGGGTGAGGCCGCGTACGACCAGGGCCTGGTGGCGGTTGCCGAGGCCACGGTGCCGGTGGGCGGCCCTGAGCAGATGCGCGGGGAGCGCGGCGGCCATCGCTGCGCCGGCCTCGGCCAACGCGGCGGGCGAGTGCCACACGTCGGGGTGCGCGTCGTGCAGGGCGCCCGCGAGCCGGGTGATCCGGGCGTTGTCCTGACCGTCGACGACGGCGAAGGACTCGGGGCCGAGGGTGTGCCGCGGCGGATGGGCGACATCGGCGGAAGCGGCGACCTCGGTCGTCGCGGCGACCTCCGCGGATGCGGCGTGCGGCGCGGCGAACGCCGTGGTCGCGCCCGGCGCGGGAGGAGCGTGCGGCAAACGCGTGTCATGGGCGGGTACGGACACCGTGGCCCCCATCGGATCGGTGGCGCGGTGGACGGGTGGACGCGGTGCCGCCCGGGGTGGCGCCGGCGCCCGTTTCCCCCGCGGCGTGAACTGCCCCCGATGCTCGCCGGCGGCCCCACCCGTCGCAACCGGGACGCGGCGCACGGCCCGGTCCCCGGCCCGGTCCCCGTTCCGGCCCGTGGCCCGGCCTGTGGCCCGCCCCCGGCCCGCGCTCCGGCTCGTTGCCCGGCCCATGGCCCGGCCCGTACGGTACGTGCGTCGTACGCCGAGGCCCCGTGCCCCGCGTCGGCAGCGACCCGCCCCGCCCGGCGCACCGGCCCGCGATCCTCACCCCACCCGGCGCACCGCCCCGCAGCCGCCCGTAACCCCGTGCCGGGCGGTCGGCCGAACGGGCTAACGGCCTTGATCCACAAGGGAGCTGGCGCGTACCGGCCGGTGGTGTGGTCCGACCACCGCCCGCCCCGTGCGGTGCGCGGGCTTATGGCTCGGTTTGCCTCCGATGGGGTGGTCCACTCATCATCACCCGGGCCCTGCGGTGCGCAGAGCCGTCGCACAGTGGAGAGTGATCATGGCGGGCTTCGGATGGAAGCTGCACGGGGACGGCAAGCGACTGCTGCCGGGGGAAGTCGTCAAGCCGGACGAGCGGCTGTCGTGGGGACGTACCGCCGGGCTCGGCGCCCAGCACGTCGTCTCGATGATCGGCGCGTGCTTCGTCGCCCCGGTGCTGATGGGCCTGGACCCGAACCTGGCCCTGATGGCGTCGGGCGTGGCGACCATCCTGTTCCTGCTGCTCACCCGCGGGCGCATCCCCAGCTATTTGGGCTCCTCGCTCTCCTTCGTCGGCGTCGCGGCCGTCATCGCCGGCCAGGGCGGTGACGCGGGGACACTGACCGGCGCGCTGTTCGTGGTCGGCGCGGCGCTCGCGCTCAGCGGCGTGATCATCCAGCTCATCGGCGGCCACGTCATCCACACGGTCCTGCCGCCCGCGGTGACCGGCGCCGTGGTCATGCTGATCGGCTTCAACCTGGCGCCCGTGGCCGCCGGCACGTACTGGCCCCAGGACCAGTGGACGGCGCTCGCCACCATGCTCTTCACGGGGCTGGCCCTGGTCGTGCTGCGCGGCTTCTGGGCGCGCATCGCGATCTTCCTCGGCCTGCTCTTCGGCTACGCGCTGTCCTGGGTGCTGGACCGCACCGCCGGCAAGATCCACTCGGCGGACGGCTCGGGCAAGGTGACCGACCACTGGCGGGTCGACTTCTCCGGGGTCGCGGACGCGGACTGGATCGGCACGCCCACCTTCCACGCCCCGAGCTTCGAGTGGTCCGCGATCCTGGTCGCGCTGCCCGTCCTGGTGGCGCTGATCGCGGAGAACGCGGGGCACGTCAAGGCCGTCGGCGAGATGACCGGTGACCCGCTGGACGACAAGATGGGCACCGCCATCGCCGCCGACGGCACCGCCACGATGCTCTCCACCGCGGTCGGCGGCCCGGCCACCACCACGTACGCGGAGAACATCGGCGTCATGGCCGCCACCCGCATCTACTCCACCGCGGCCTACTGGGCCGCCGCCGGCTTCGCCGTGCTCTTCGGGCTGTGCCCCAAGTTCGGCGCCGTGGTGGCCGCCATCCCCGGCGGCGTGCTCGGCGGCATCACGGTGATCCTGTACGGCATGATCGGCCTGCTCGGCGCGCAGATCTGGGTGCGCAACAAGGTGGACTTCGCCCAGCCGCTGAACCTGGTGCCGGCCGCGGCGGGCGTCATCGTCGGCATCGGCGGCGTCTCGCTGAAGTTCACCGACAACTTCGAACTGAGCGGCATCGCGCTCGGCACCCTGATCGTGCTCACCGGCTACCACGCCCTGCGCTGGCTCTCCAAGGCCGCCGGCACCCACCACCCGGGCCTGCTGGACGGCGGGACGACCGGGTACGACACGGACGACAGCGGTGCGGCGCCCGGTGCGGCGCCGGATGGAGCGCGGCCCGGCCCGCGGCCTGACCAGGGCTGAAAGGCGTGCGCCGGGCGCGCGGCGGAGTGTGGGCGCGCCTACGCATCCCGCCCGCCCCGCGCCGCCCCCGGCGCATCCACCGCCCCCGGCGCCTGCGCCACACCACGTACGGCCCCGCCGCCAGCCCCGTCCGACCCACCGTCGCCGGGCCCGTGCCCCGTCCGGGCCGACATCGGCTGACCCGCCGCGCGCAGGACGCCCGCGCCCGCGACCAGTCCCACGGCCAACAGGGTGACCAGGCCGAACGAGACCGTGAGCGAGGTCAGGTCGGCCACCGAGCCCATCGCGGACGGGGCGATCAGCCCCGAGGTGTAGGTGATCGTCGCGACGCCCGCTATGGCCTGGCTCGGCGCCGGGCCGCTGCGGCCGGCCGCGGCGAACGCCAGCGGTACCACCACCGCGACGCCGAGCCCCAGCAGCGCGAACCCGGCGAGCGCCGTGGCCGGATGGCCGGCCGTGATCACCACTACGCCGCCGAGCGTGGCGCACGCGCCGCTGGCCCGCACCGTACGCACCGCCCCGAAGCGGGTCACCACCGCGTCCCCGGAGAGCCGGGCGATAGCCATCGTGCAGGCGAAGGCCGTGGTGGAGGCGGCGGCGAGACCGGGCGAGGTGCTCAGCTCGTCCCGCAGGTAGACCGCCGACCAGTCCAGGCTGGCGCCCTCGGCGAACACCGCGCAGAACCCGACGGCCCCGATGACCAGGGCGGACTTCGGCGGCAGCGCGAAGTGCGGCGGCGGGTGCTCGTCCGGGGCGCTCCGCAGGTTGAGCACGCCCTGACAGGCCACTGTGCCGAGCACGGTGAGCACCGCGGCGGTCACCGCCAGATGGGCCCGGGCGTCCACCTCGGCATGGGCCGCGACGGTGCCGACCGCCGAACCCAGCAGCGCCCCCACGCTCCACATCCCGTGCAGCCCGGACATGATCGACCGGCCGATCCGGGCCTCGGTCTCCAGACCGAGCGCGTTCATCGCGACGTCCGCCACGCCCGCCGTCGCGCCGTACACGAGCAGCACCGCGCACAGCGTGGCCAACCCCGGGGCGAGCGCCGGCAGTGCCAGGGAAAGCGTCCACAGCGCGAGCAGCCCGCGCAGCGCGGGCCGGGCGCCGAACCGGTGGCTGACCCAGCCCGCCAGCGGCATGGCGACCGCCGCGCCGATGGCCGGGAAGGCGAGGGCCAGCCCCAGTTGGCCGGCGCTGACCGCCGTGTGGTCCTGAATCCAGGGCACCCGGGTGGCGAAGCTGCCGGTCACCGCGCCGTGCACCGCGAAGACCAGAGCCACGGCGATACGCGCCCGCCGCAGCGCACCGGCTGGCAGCCCCTGCCCGTCCGCTTCCGTCCCTACCTGCCGCATCGTCCCCAGCTCTCCCGGCCCGTTGCCGGGCCCGTCTACGAGGTTCCCGGGGAGCGTTCCCCGGAGCGCGGCGAAACTATCAGGAAGCCTGCCTAATAAATAGAGAATTTCTGAGCGCCGTGCAAGGATTCCGGCATGACCCCGACGCGCCTGCACCAGGGAGTGCGGACCGCCTCCCCGAGCACCGCCCGCGCCATCAACGACCGTTTGGCGCTCGGCCTCTTGCAGCGCGAAGGCCCTCTGACGGCAGGTCAGCTCAAGCAGCTCACCGGCCTGTCCCGGCCCACCGTCGCCGACCTCGTCGAGCGGCTCCAGGGCGCCAAGCTGATCACCGTCGTCGGCGAGGCCGGCGCCGAGCGGCGCGGGCCCAACGCCAAGCTGTACGGGATCGTCGCGGACCGCGCCCATCTGGCCGGCATCGACGTGCGCACCGACAGCATCACGGTCTGCGTGGCCGATCTCCTCGGCCGCACCCGGGCCGAGGTGTCGATGCCCATCGACGCCGAGTCGGCGACGGTGCCGGACGGGCGGCGCGGCCGGCGGCCCGACGTGGCGGCGGCCGTGGAGTTGGTGGAGCGCGCGGTGGCCCGGGCCGGCGCCACCCCGCTGCACACCATCGGCCTCGGCGCGCCCGGCCTGCTCGACCCGGTCACCGGCGCGCTGGACGGCGTGGGGTGGCTGCCGCGCTGGCACGCCGCGTTGGTGGCGGCGGTGCGCGAGCGCTTCGGGGCCCAGGTGCTGCTGGAGAACGAGGCCAACCTCGCCGCGGTCGCCGAACAGCGCCTTGGCGCGGCCCGCGACCGGGACACCTTCGTACTGCTGTGGCTCGGCGGGGGTACGGGCGCCGCCGTGGTGCTCGACGGGGCGCTGCGGCGCGGCACTTCGGGCGGCGCGGGGGAGATCGGGTTCCTGCCGGTGCCCGGCACCGGCGCCATGCCGACCGCTGCCGCCTGCGACGGCGGTCTGCACTCCCTGGTGGGCGCCGCCGCGCTGGGCGCGCTCGCCCGCCGGCACGGGCTCGCCGCCGAGACCGACGACGTCCAGAGCGCGGAACGGGTGCTGCGCGCGGCGGTCGCCGCGGTGGCCGGGGACGCCGACGGCCCGGCGGACCGCTTCCTGGACGCGTACGCCGACGGCGTGGCGATCGGCGTCGCCGCGGTCAGTGCGGTGCTCGACCCGGGCTGCGTGGTCATCGGCGGCGAGAGCGGCCACGCGGGCGGCGACGAGTTGGCCCGCCGGGGGGGGGAGCGGGTGGCGCGGATGTCCCCGGTCCGTACCGAGGTGCGGGCCGGCACGGTGGGCGGCGCCGCGGTGTTGCGCGGCGCGGTGCTGATGGCGCGGGACGCGGCGCAGGAGGAGCTGTTCGCGCCGGAGGGGTGAACCGGAGCCGCGCGGTGGGATGGCCGGGGCGGCCGGGGCGAGGGGCCCGGAGGTCGTGGCCGGGGGGCGGGGGCGCGGCTGCCGGAACGGCCGGGGTCGCTGAGAGCCGGACGGAGCACGGCCGGATGGCCAGCTAACCGCTCCGGCAGTCACCCCCCCCCCCCCCCCCCCCCCCCCCCCCCCCCCCCCCCCCCCCCACCACCCCCCCCGCCCCCCCCCCCCCCCCCGCCCGCCCCCCC
>NZ_JBEHZD010000480.1:0-6178 GCF_040240285.1 Streptomyces sp. HSW2009
GGGGGGCGGGGGCCTCCGCGGCGGGGCGCCCCGCGCGGCCCCGGCCGGCGGCCGGCCCCGGGGGGCGGGCCGCCCCCCCCCCCCCCCCGCTCCGTTACCCGCGCGCGGCGCCCCACGACCGTGGCCGCACGGAGCCACAGGACCGCCCCGCCCCTCCGTGGCACAGACCGACACCCGTGCGCGTCGCGTGGAGCAGGCCCGGCCGCGTACGGGCGGGAACGGGGCAGCCCCGGTCGCTTACGGCGGACACGGCGCAGGTGGGTACGGGGCGGATGGGCATGGCGCAGATGGGCACGGGGCGGCCCCGTCGCGTACGGCCCGTACGGCGCAGGCGGACCCGCCCCGTACGGGCCCGTGGTGACTCGTCCGCCGCGCCCCGTTGCACCGCACATGGCGGGCCGCCGAAGCCGGGGTGACGTTGCGGACGGTGGGACCGGGGCGACGGACCGCTCCGGACGTTCGGGCACGCCCGCCCTGGCACGCTCCGTACGGCGCCACGGGGCGCAGCAGGGGGCGGGCGCCAGCCCTGTGTGCACCGGGCGCCGCACGGCAGTCCGGCCCACCGAGAACGCCTGCGGGGCCGCCCGTGGATGCGGTATCGGTTTTGGTGCCCCGCCCCCTGTCGGGTAATGTTCTTCCTGCGCCGCCCGCGAGGGGCCATGGAGCCCCAACGGAAAGCGCAAGCCAAACAAGAATCCCCAGCAGGGGGTTTGAGTTTTGGTGGGCTATGGTGTAATTGGCAGCACGACTGATTCTGGTTCAGTTAGTCTAGGTTCGAGTCCTGGTAGCCCAGCAAGGAATCTCTCGTCAGACTCCTTGATCCTGTAGTGACACGCCCCCGTTGTGTAGCGGCCTAGCACGCTGCCCTCTCAAGGCAGTAGCGCCGGTTCGAATCCGGTCGGGGGTACTGATCCTGACCCCGTCACCATCCGGAGATATCCCGGAGGCGACGATGAATGGATCGCTAGGGCCCCCGTTGTGTAGCGGCCTAGCACGCCGCCCTCTCAAGGCGGTAGCGCCGGTTCGAATCCGGTCGGGGGTACTGGTTATACCATGGGCTATGGTGTAATTGGCAGCACGACTGATTCTGGTTCAGTTAGTCTAGGTTCGAGTCCTGGTAGCCCAGCGCAGTAACTCAGGCCCCCGTTGTGTAGCGGCCTAGCACGCCGCCCTCTCAAGGCGGTAGCGCCGGTTCGAATCCGGTCGGGGGTACAGAAAGAGAAATGGCCTTCCCGGTAATTCGGGAAGGCCATTTCTTTTGCTTTCTCGCTTCTGCCGCCTCCACGGCCCTCACGGGGCCGCGGGTCTGGCGCTGCGCCCGGAGCCTCCCGCACAGTGTCCCGATGGCCAGCAACGGCGCACACATCGGACCCATCCCCGGGCGAGTCACCGCAGACGCCCACGGTGACCTGGTCGTCTTTCTCATCGGAATGCGCTTCAACCGCTTCTCGGCGATCAACGCGTGGTTGCCCGTCCTCCGCGCCATGCCACGCATGCTGCGCGAATTGTCGACGGACGAGAGCGGACTCCTGGGTCACCGCACGCTCATCGACCCGCCGCGGGGCATCCACCTCGTGCAGTACTGGCAATCCATGGAAAAGCTCCTGGCGTACGCCGCCAATCCGTCCCAGGAACACCACCCAGCCTGGGCCGCATTCCAACGCCGGGTCCGCACCAGTAGGGGCCGTGTGGGCATGTGGCACGAGACCTATCAGGTACGGGCCGGCTGCTACGAGAGCGTTTACGTCGACATGCCGCTGCACGGCCTCGGCGAAGTCGCCGGCGTCGTCCCCGTAACGTCCCGCAGGAATCGCGCGGCCCAGCGCCTAGGGCGATGAACCCCACCACTCGCAATTCCCGTTCCCACCCCTGACACGTGAGCCGAGCGCCCCGCCGCGTGGTCCCCGCCCCGAGCGCAGTGCCGGGCGCGCCCCGCCCCGTACGGTGCCGGCGGCAGGACGCCGCGACAGCGCGTACGGGGCGCGGCGTCCCATCGCGCACGGGGCGGCGCGGAGCGGGGCCCGTCAGCCTGCGCGGCGCAGTGCCTCCGAGAGGCGCGCCGCTGCGTCTATGACCGCCTGGGCGTGCATGCGGCCGGGGTGACGGGTGAGGCGCTCGATGGGGCCCGAGACGGAGACGGCGGCCACCACGCGGTTGGACGGGCCCCGTACCGGCGCCGAGACGGAGGCCACGCCGGGCTCCCGCTCGCCGATCGACTGGGCCCAGCCCCGGCGACGTACGCCCGAGAGCGCCGTGGCCGTGAAACGGGCGCCCTGGAGCCCGCGGTGCAGCCGCTCGGGCTCCTCCCAGGCCATCAGGATCTGGGCGGCCGAACCCGCCTTCATCGGCAGTGTCGAACCGACCGGCACCGTGTCCCGCAGCCCGGACAGCCGCTCCGCCGCGGCGACGCAGATGCGCATGTCGCCCTGGCGCCGGTAGAGCTGGGCGCTCTCACCGGTGACGTCCCGGAGGTGGGTGAGCACCGGCCCCGCCGTGGCCAGCAGCCGGTCCTCGCCGGCCGCAGCGGCCAGTTCGGCCAGCCGCGGGCCGAGGATGAACCGGCCCTGCATGTCGCGCGCCACCATCCGGTGGTGTTCGAGCGCCACCGCGAGCCGGTGCGCCGTGGGGCGCGCCAGGCCGGTCGCGGAGACCAGGCTCGCGAGGGTGGCCGGGCCGGCCTCCAGTGCGCTGAGTACCAGAGCCGCCTTGTCGAGTACGCCGACGCCGCTAGAGTTGTCCATGCAACGATATTCGCGTCTCACAGTATGAAACGCAAGTTCAAATTTTCACGGCAGCCGCCAATCTGGAGACGGCGCCGGGCATTCAGGGCGGCGCTCCCACGAACACACGAGTTGGGTCGGCAGCGACGCCGCCCGGAGGGACAGCGATGGGACGGACACTGGCGGAGAAGGTCTGGGACGATCACGTCGTTCGGCGCGCCGAGGGCGAGCCCGACTTGCTCTTCATCGATCTCCACCTGCTGCACGAGGTCACCAGCCCGCAGGCGTTCGACGGGCTCCGTAGGGCGGGGCGGAGGGTGCGGCGGACCGACCTCACCATCGCGACCGAGGACCACAACACCCCGACCATCGACATCGACAAGCCGATCGCGGACCCCGTCTCCCGCACCCAGTTGGAGACGCTCCGCAAGAACTGCGCCGAGTTCGGGGTGCGGCTGCACCCGCTCGGCGACGTGGAGCAGGGCGTGGTCCACGTGGTCGGGCCCCAGTTGGGGCTGACCCAGCCGGGCACCACGGTGGTGTGTGGGGACAGTCACACCTCCACCCACGGGGCGTTCGGGGCGCTGGCGTTCGGCATTGGCACCTCGCAGGTGGAGCACGTGCTGGCCACCCAGACGCTGCCACTGGCCCCGTTCAAGACGATGGCCATCACGGTGCGGGGCGAGCTCCCCGCGGACGTCACGGCCAAGGACCTGATCCTCGCGATCATCGCGGAGATCGGCACCGGTGGCGGCCAGGGCTACGTCATCGAGTACCGCGGCGCGGCCATCGAGAAGTTGTCGATGGAGGCCCGGATGACCGTGTGCAACATGTCCATCGAAGCCGGGGCCCGCGCCGGCATGATCGCGCCGGACGAGACCACCTTCGCCTACCTCAAGGGCCGCGACCACGCGCCCGTCGGCGAGCAGTGGGAGGAGGCGGTGGCCTACTGGCGCACCCTGCGCACCGACGCGGACGCCACCTTCGACCGCGAGGTGGTCATCGACGCGGCCTCGCTGGCCCCGTTCGTCACCTGGGGCACCAATCCGGGGCAGGGTGCCCCGTTGTCGGCGGCCGTGCCCGACCCCGCCTCGTACGAGGACGCCAGCGAGCGTCTGGCGGCCGAAAAGGCCCTGGAGTACATGGGCTTGACGGCCGGTCAGAAGCTGCGGGACGTCCAGGTGGACACCGTCTTCGTGGGCTCGTGCACCAACGGCCGGATCGAGGACCTGCGGGCGGCTGCCGGCATCCTGGACGGGCGCCAGGTCGCCGACGGGGTGCGGATGCTGGTCGTTCCCGGGTCGGTACGGGTGGCGCTCCAGGCGGTGCAGGAGGGGCTCGACAAGGTCTTCACCGCCTCTGGGGCCGAGTGGCGACACGCCGGCTGCTCGATGTGTCTGGGGATGAACCCCGACCAGTTGGCGCCCGGCGAACGCTCCGCCTCCACGTCCAACCGCAACTTCGAGGGCCGGCAGGGCAAGGGTGGCCGCACGCATCTGGTTTCGCCCCAGGTCGCCGCCGCCACCGCCGTGCTGGGCCGGCTGGCATCGCCCGCCGATCTGGCCCCGTCAACCGCTCCCGTGGGGGTCTGAGGATCATGGAAGCATTCACCACGCACACCGGCCGCGCCGTTCCACTGCGGCGCAGCAACGTCGACACGGACCAGATCATCCCGGCACACTGGCTGAAGCGGGTGACCCGCGACGGTTTCGAGGACGGTCTCTTCGAGGCGTGGCGCAAGGACGCCGAGTTCGTACTGAACCGGCCCGAGCGCTCCGGGGCGACGGTGCTGGTCGCCGGGCCGGACTTCGGCACCGGCTCCTCGCGCGAACACGCGGTCTGGGCGTTGCAGAACTACGGCTTCAAGACGGTCATCTCGGCGCGGTTCGCCGACATCTTCCGCGGAAACTCACTCAAGAACGGTTTGCTGACGGTGGTCTTGCCGCAAGAAACGGTGGAGCGCCTGTGGGAGCTGACCGAGGCGGACCCGGGCGTCGAGGTCACCGTGGACCTGGTCGACCGCCAGGTTCGAGCGGCTGACGTAACGGCCGAATTTGAGCTTGACGAGAACGCTCGTTGGCGACTGCTTGAGGGGCTGGACGACATCAGCCTGACCCTCCGCCAAGAGGCCGAAATCGCTGCGTACGAGGCCGCCCGGCCCGCCTTCAAACCCCATACTTCGCAGGTCTAAGGCCCCCCGGTGCTCCGTGTACGGGGCACGTTTGGCACGATGCGTCGTCGGTCTCCGGACCGGCGGCGCATCGTTGTGTTGGGGCCCCATGAGGCGACAACTCGCTGTAGATGGCACAATCAACGTATGGAACGCGACACCCAACTCCAGCTTTACGGGTTCGTCGCGGGCCAACTCAAAGAAGCGCATGCAAGGGTGCGCTCACTGCAAGTCCCGGAGGGCGTACGGATGGCGCTGTCCCGGAAGCTGCTGGTCATCACGGCGGCAGCGAAGCACGATCTGGCAGGCGCGGCGCGGCGTCTGGACCGGTTGATGAACGACCTCGACGAGGGCCGCTTCCCTGAAGATCGCGACAGCGACGGAACTCCGTGAAGGTCGAGTTCGTTGCGGCACAAGGGTGATTAGCCCGTTTCGTGTTTGATTTGCGGTATATATCTGCCTAACGTGCGAAAAAGCTTGAACAGATTCGTTCCAGCTATGTCTCCGAAGGGGAAGACGTGAACAAGGCGCAGCTCGTGGAAGCCATTGCCGACAAGCTCGGCGGACGCCAGAACGCCGCGGATGCGGTGGATGCAGTACTGGACGCCATCGTCCGCGCGGTCGTCGGCGGTGACCGGGTTTCGGTTACCGGTTTCGGCTCGTTCGAGAAGGTCGACCGCCCGGCGCGGTACGCCCGCAACCCGCAGACCGGTGAGCGGGTCCGGGTCAAGAAGACCTCGGTGCCGCGCTTCCGCGCCGGCCAGGGCTTCAAGGACCTGGTGAGCGGTTCGAAGAAGCTCCCGAAGAACGATGTGGCCGTCAAGAAGGCGCCCAAGGGCAGCCTCTCCGGCGGTTCTTCCACGCGTACGACGGCCAAGGCCGCGGCCAAGAAGGCCACCGCCAAGAAGACGGCCACGGCCAAGAAGGCCACGGCCGCCGCGAAGAAGGTCACGCCGGCGAAGAAGACCACGACCGCCGCCAAGAAGGCGGCGACCGCGAAGAAGACCACGGCCAAGAAGGCCAGCGCGGCGAAGAAGGCCACCGCGGTCAAGGCCGCGCCGGCCAAGAAGACCACGGCCGCGGCCAAGAAGGTCACCGCCAAGAAGACCGCGCCGGCAAAGAAGGCGACGGCCAAGAAGGCTCCCGCGCGCAAGACCACGGCGCGCAAGACCACCGCCAAGAAGACCACCGCCAGGAAGAAGTAGGTCGGCGGCGGCACCGTCTCGCTCAGCACCTCGCCGGGGCCGGCGCCCCCCCCCGGGGGGGGGGGGTTGGCAGAGGCCCGCCC
>NZ_JBEHZD010000481.1:0-6177 GCF_040240285.1 Streptomyces sp. HSW2009
GGGGCGCCCCCCGCCCCCGCCGGGCCGCCGCCCCCCCCCCCCCCCCCGCCCGCCCCGGGGCCGCCCCCCCCCCCCCGCGGGGGGGGCCCCCCCGGGACCAGCCCGCCCGGCACGCCGCACCGGGCGGCCTGACCGACGGCCCGTGGGTGGGCGGCAGGCCCCTCGGCCTGTCCCGGCGGGCGGGTGCGGGCACCGGCCCGGAGACGACCGAGGACTCAGGCGCGGGCGCCGGCCCGGGGGTTGGCGCCGGCCCGGGGGTGGACCTCGGGCTGGCGACGGCCGGGAGCACGAAGGCGGGCATCGGCCCGGCGGTAGCCGAGAGCACGAGCGCGGGCGCGGCGCCAGGTGGAGGCCGCGGCGCGGCGGCCGGGCGGGGCGCGGCGCCAGGTGGGGGTCGCGTCGGGGAGGCCGGGCGGGGCGCGGCGTCCGGGGCCGGTGTCGCCCCCGGGCGCGGGGACGGTCTCGCCTGGCTCGCGGCGGCCGATGCGCCCCGGCGCTCGTACCGGTTCGTCCTGTTGCGCGACCGGACGCCGAACGAGGCGGCGCAAGCCCTCGGCACCGGCCCGCTGTTCGCCCCCTACCTCCGCGGCGAATGGTCCTGGCTCCGGGCGACCGGGGTGCCGGCCGGCGACGACGGGCACGGCCCGACCCTGCGCATCGGAGCGGGCGGCGGGGGCTGGAGCTTCGGCTTCGACGACGATCCCGAACCGTTTCCGACCGGGCCGCGCGGCGCACCCGGCGCACCCGACCCACTCGGCGAACGGGCCTCGCGCGGCGGCGGGGCGGCCCTCACCGTCTGGTGCCAGTGGCCGGAGCAGCCGTCGGCCGCGTTCCCGCACGCGCTGTACGTCGACTACGCCGAGGACGGGCGGCAGCAGTTCGGCTTCACCCTGCGCGGCGCGGCGATCGAGCGGACCGGGGCCGTGCCCGACGCACTGGCGCCGGAGCGGTTCCACAGCGCCCTGGACGCGGGCCAGGTCGCGCGGGCCGGCACGGCTGCGGGCCCGACCACGAGCCCGGCTGCCGGCGCTGCGAGCCCGGCCGCGGGCCCGGATCTCGACGCGGAGGCCGCCCGGGCCCGGGAGCAACGCGTACTCACGGCGGTGGCCGAGTTCTTCGGGGTCTCGCTCCCCCGGTTCGCCCTGCTGCACGGGCGTCTGCACGTGGTGCGGAGCCAGCCGTGGTCGGACCCGGCGGGCCCGCTCCCCATACGGGCGACGTCGCGCACCGTCCACCGCTGAGCCCGCTCCCCCACCTCGCTCCCGCCTCGCCCCGGCCCCGCCCCTCCCCGGTTCGCCCCGCGCCGTCGTCGCGGTTCGGCGCACCGGGCTTCGTCGGTCGCGGGGCGGCGGGCACGTGCCAACGCCCCGCGGCCCAGGACCGCGGGGCGATGGTCGTCGTGAACGTTGCGGATGGTGTCTGGCGGCCCGGTGGGGCCCTGGAGTGGCTAGTCCTCGAAGCCGATCAGGGTCCGCACCATGGCGCAGGTGGTGTCCGACGGCGGATGCACCCCGATGCGGGCCGCGGTGTTGCGTATCTTGCGGTTGGACGCCTGCTCTGGGCGGTACGCCCCGGCGTGCATCAGGGCGATGGCCAGGCGCATGGCCTTCAGGCGGCGGTGGTGCGACTCGTACCACTCACGCGGGTGTCCGGCGGGCACTCGCTTCTTCGGCAGAGTCGGGAAACTCGGCAGGTCCGGCAGGTACGGAAGAGGTGTTGCGGCAACGGCCATCGGCGTCCTCCAGATGTGTCGTACGCCCTCTCTCTTACTCCCCCATTTTACTTCAGGGCACTGACAATCGCCCCAGGCCAGACGGGGTTTAGCGGGTCTGCGGAGCGGACTGCGGGGTACCGTGGGCGGCATGGAGATCTGGATCAATCCGGCCTGTTCCAAGTGCCGCAGCGCGCTCACCCTGCTGGATGCGGAAGGGGCGGAGTACACCATCCGCCGCTACCTCGACGACGTACCGAGCCAGGACGAGATCCGGGCCGTGCTCGACCGGCTCGGCCTGGAACCGTGGGACATCGCGCGGACCCAGGAGGCCGCCGCGAAGGAGTTGGGCGTACGCGAGTGGCCACGCGACGCCGGGGCGCGCGACCGCTGGATCGCGGCGCTCGCCGACCACCCCAAGCTCATCCAGCGCCCGATCATCACGGCCGACGACGGCTCGGCCGTGGTGGCCAGGTCGGACGATGCGGTACGGGAGGCCATCGCCCGCTCACAGGGGTGACCCAGCGGGCGCGTCGCTGCTGCTGGAACGCCGCCGGCGGGGCATGACCGGCGGACCGCGCGGCACCCACCGCGCGGAGCGGTTCGGCCGGGCGGGTCAGCACGTCGACCGGGCCCCGGCCGGCCTGTTGACCGGTCGGGGCCCGGCGGATCGGATCACTACCGGGCGGATCGGGCCACCACCCGGGGCACCACGGCGGCCGGGCCGGGCCCCGGGCGGGCCCGGCCGGACGGGCCCCGGGCCCCGGGCCCCGGCTCAGTGGTACTGGATGCCGCGCCGCACCTCGGCCGCGGCCTCAGGGCTGTCCAGGCGGCTGACCAGGTGCAAGGCCATGTCGATGCCGGCCGAGACGCCGGCGCTGGTGATGACGGAGCCGGTGTCCACGTACCGGTCGTCGGCCCGTACTTCCACCGAGGAGTCGATCTCGGGGAAGAAGTCCATGTACCGCCAGTGGGTGGTGGCCGGGCGGCCCGCCAGCAGGCCGGCCGCCGCGAACACCAGCGAGCCCGTGCACACGCTCGCCATCAGCGTGCCGCCGCCGTGCAACGTCCGCAGCCAGGCCAGGTGTTCGTCATCGACCTGGAGCTTGTCGGTGCCGTCGCCGCCGGGGTGCACCAGTAAGTCCAGCGGCGGGGCGTGCTCCACGTCGCAGTCGACGGTCAGGCCGAGCCCCTTGGAGCAGCGGACCACCCCGGGCTCGTGGCCGATCGCCACCACCTGGACGGGGAACGCGGCGACGTGGTCGGCCCAGTAGCCGAGGACCTCCCAGGGCCCCACGGCGTCGAGTTCCTCGACGTCCGCGAAGAAGAGGACACCGGCGGTCAGGGTCGGAACGGGATTCATGAGGAAGTACCAGCTTTCGTGATGTGGGGGACGGTCAGTAACGCGGGTGGCGCGGTGGGACGCGTGGGGCGAATAGTGCAGAGGGGGTACGGCGCGCGAAGGGGCGACGGCGAGCGGTGAACAGGGGCACTTCCACGCACCCGCAGCAGCGGATGCGCGCACCAACTCAGCGACGCACCAAGGCAGTTGGAACAAACCACCGGGTCGCGCGCCAGCGCACCCGACGGTCAGGGGACAGCGCCGTACGGGAGGTACGGGGTGCAGGGGGGTACGGGTGGTACGGGGAGTACGAGCCTTGCGGGACGTACGGGCTTTGCGGGATGCGCCAGGCGATGGAGCGGCGCACGACTGGTTCGACGTACGACCAGATCGATGTACGGCTGAATCGACGTACGACCGGATCGACGTACCGCCGAGTCGACATGCCAACGTGCTGACGTGCTGATGTGCTGACTTGCTGATGTGCTGGCGGGCTCACGTGCCGGTGGGCCCAGATGCAGGCGGGCCCGCGCGCTGGTGAGCCCAAGTGCTGACGTACGGATGTGTCTACGTACAGACGTGCCGACGTACGAACCTGCTGGTGTGCGGACGTGCTGGTGTGCGGACGTGCTGGCGTGCTGGCGTACCGGCTGCCGGTGTGCGCGGCAAAGGTACGGACCTGCGAGTGGTGCTCGTGCGGTGGTGCTCCGCAGGGGCGGCCGTGGGGGGCCTGGTGCTGCGGAGGGCTGGGGGGTGGGGCCTGTGCGGTTGTGGGTGGTGCCCGTGGTGCCCGTGGTGCGCCGGGGTCGGCGGGTGGGCCGTCCGCGGGTGGTGCCGGGGGGGTCAGCCGAGGGCGGGGGCCTCGCGTTCGGTCGGCGCCAACGGGTCGGGGTCCGCGGGCCGTTGCTGCTCGTGCGGCGCGAGCGCGGTGCCGTCGTGGCCCGCCACCGCATCCGATGCCGCGCCTGCCGCCCCGTCCGGGGCCGTGACCGGAGCCCCGTCCGAGGCCACGACCGCCACCCCGTCCGGGGCGGCACCCGCCACACTCGCCGCTCCGTCCGATGCCACCCCCGCCGCCGCTCCGACCGCCGCCGGTGTGCGGGCCGTCGCCAACGGGTCGGCCCCGTAGGTGATGCGGATGACGCCGTCGGCGTGCCGTTCCGCGACGGCCCGTACGCCGAAGACCTCGCACAGGACGTCCGTGGTCAGGACGTCGAGCACCCGGCCGGCCGCCGCCACGACGCCGTCGTGGAGCACGACGAGGTGGTCGCAGAGCCGGGCGGCGAGGTCCAGATCGTGCAGGACGGCGAGCGTCGTGGTGCCGGTGGACTTGATGAGGTCCAGGAGCTCGAAGCGGGCGCGGATGTCGAGGTGGTTGGTCAACTCGTCCAGGACCAGCAGCTTCGGGCGCTGGGCCAGGGCCCTGGCGAGCAGCACCCGTTGGCGTTCGCCGCCGGAGAGCGAACTGAAGTCGCGTTCCGCGAGCGGCCCGGCGCCACAGACCTGCATGGCCTCCTCCACCGCCCGGTGGTCCTCCGCGCCGTCCCGGCCGAACAGCCCGTGGTGGGGGGTGCGGCCGAGCGCGATGATCTCCTTCACGCACAGGCCCACCGCATTGCCGGTGCTGTCCTGGAGCACCGCCGCGGTGCGCCGGGCGGCGGCCCGCGCGGGCAGTTGCCACACGTCGTCGCCGTCCACCCGGACCACGCCGCGGGTCGGGCGCAGCGACCGGTAGACGGCGCGCAGCAGGGTGGACTTGCCGCTGCCGTTGGGGCCGATGAGGCCCACGATGTCGCCCTGCTGGGCGTCCAGACTGACGTCGCGCAGGATGGGCTGCTGGTCGAGCGTGACGTGCAGCCCGTCCACGGTGAGTTTCATGTGGTCGTCACGCTCCTCAGACGGGGGTGGGGCCGGTCGGTCTGCCGCGCCGTGCCCACTGCGGCACGCCCGGATTCGGCCAGCCGAACCCGGCCCGGAATCCGCCGCGTCAGGGGTCGGCGCGCGCTCCGGGAACGCATCATGCGACTCACGAGGCATCCAGAGTCTTGTTGCGACGCAGGAGCCACAAGAAGAAGGGTGCCCCGAAGAGAGCGGTGAGGATGCCAAGCGGCAACTCATTTGGCCGGTTAACGGTGCGTGACAAGAGATCGACAACCACGAGATAGATGGCTCCGACGACCGCGGCCAACGGCAGCAACCTGCGGTGATCCGCGCCGACGGCCAGCCGTACCAGGTGCGGAATCATCAGGCCAACGAAACCGATGCCGCCGGCCACCGCGATCACCGTGCCGGTCAGCAGCGAGGAGAGCACCAGCAGGACGGCCCGCAGCCGGTGCACGTCGACGCCGAGCGCGGTGGCCGACTCGTCGCCGGCGAGCAGTGCGTTGAGCTGCCGGCCGAACAGCGCCAGGCAGACCGTGCTAGTCAGGACGACGGTGCCGACCAGGCCGAGCTGGTTCCACTTGGCGCCGGCGACGCTGCCCAGCATCCAGAACATGACCGAGCGCAACTCGGTGGGCGTGGCCTGGAGTTGCAGATAGCTGGTGCCGGCGAGGAAGAGGTAGCCGATGGCGACGCCGGAGAGCACCAGCCGGGTGGGGGCGAGCCGGCCGCCGCTCTGGCCGAGCAGGAAGACCAGGGCGACGGCGAGCATCGCGCCGGCGAACGCCGCGGCCGAGACGCCGAGTCCGCCGAGCGCGCCGCCGGCCATCGTGATGACCATGACGGCGCCGAGCGAGGCGCCGGAGGAGACGCCGAGCACGTACGGGTCGGCGAGCGGGTTGGACACCACCGCTTGCAGGACCACGCCGGAGACCGCGAGCCCGGCGCCGACCAGGGCGGCGAGTACGACGCGGGGGGTGCGGAAGTTCCACACGATCTGGTCGAGGGCGGGGTCGGCGGCGGCACCGGAGCCGGTGAGGTGGTGCCAGACGATCTGCCAGACGTCGACGACCGGGATGGTGACCGCGCCGATGCTGATGGCGACCATCATGATGAGCGCGAGCAGGACGAGCAGCCCGATGAGCAGCGGGGCCGTGGGCACCTTGACGATGCGCGGGCCGCGGGCCGGGCGGGGCGCGGCGGCCGGCGGCGAATCGGCGGCCCGCTCCCTGGGGGGGGGGGG
>NZ_JBEHZD010000482.1:0-6174 GCF_040240285.1 Streptomyces sp. HSW2009
GGGGGGGGCCGGGGGTGGGGCGCGGCCGCCCGGCCGGGGGGGCCCGCGGGCGGGCCGGGCCGGCCGGCCCCCCGGGGCCCCCCCGCTGCGCCCGCCGGCAACCACCGGCACCCCGGGCCCGGCGAGCGCGGGCCACAGGGCCCGCCATCCGGTGTCCAGCGTCTTGGGGGCGGGCGCCAGCTTCTTGCCCGCCACCCGCCAGGGCTGCTCCACCAGGGCGACGCTCACCCCGCGCGGCGGCAGGGCCGCGGCCAGCGCCACCAGGTCCCGTGCCTCGATGCCGCCGCCGGCCCCGTGCCCCAGCGCCAGTACGAGCCGCGCGTCCGGCGCCCGGTGCCAGGTGATCCGCGCGTCCCCGGTGGGGGTCTGCACCGTCACGCGCTCCGCCTCGGGGCCGCCGCCGCCCGCCGTCTTCTTCGCCGTCGTCCGCATCCCCCCATCCTGCCCCGCCCCCGCCCGCTCCCGCGGGTCCCCCGCCGCCCGCGCCACCGGCCCGACCGACCCGGGCCCGCGCCGTAGGGCTGCCCTCGCGCCCGCCCTCCATCGCCCCATCGCCCGCGGGCGCGCGCGTAGGCGGAGCCCGTACGAGCCGCGTACGAGCACTTTGCGCGCTGCGTCCCCACCGGACGGGGCGCGGTCGGGACGGGCACGGATGAGAAGGGGAAGCGGAGCGGGAGCCGTGTGGACGGGTGGGGCCGACGCGGCGCGGGACGAGATCGGCGCGAGGCGGCGCGGGGCGGGGCCGGAGCGGGGCCGGAGCGGGGCCGACGCACCGCGGAGCGGGCTGGGACGGGGCCCGGTCTAGAACCTCGGCCTAGAACAGCGTCTCCTCCTCGGGGGCCGGCAGTTCCTTGAGCAGTTCCGGGCCGTTGTTGCGGACGTTGCTCACGTCGACGCCCACCGGGTAGGCCCGCAGCAGGCCGCCGGGGGGCGGGGCGAGCAGGGCGCGCAGGGACTCCTCGTCGGTGTGGTGCGGGTCGAGCCAGGCCGCCCAGCGGTCCGGGGTCAGCATGAGCGGCATCCGCGGGTGGATCTCGGCGAGCGAGGCCGGCCCCGGGTCCTGCGGGTCGCGGCCGGCCAGCGGGACCGTCTCCGCCTCGGTGGTGATCACCGAGCAGGTGGCCCACCACGCGCGCGGGTGGTCGTCGGGGAGCGTGCGGTCGCGCCAGAACTCGTACAGCCCCGCCATCGCCAGCACCGAGCCGTCCGCCGGCGTGACGAAGTACGGCTGCTTGCGGGCGCGCTTCTTGCGCCCCTTCTCCTCCAACTGGCGCTCGTCGGCGCCGGTGACCCACTCGTAGTAACCGTCCGCCGGGATCACGCAGCGCCGGGCCGCGAAGGCGCGCCGGAAGGAGGGCTTCTCGTGCACCGTCTCCGCGCGCGCGTTGATCATCTTCACGCCGACGTCCGGCGTCTTCGCCCAGGAGGGGACGAGACCCCAGCGCAGCGGTCGGAGCTGGCGGACCGGGGTGCGGTCGGCCGCGTGCTTGATGGGGCGCTCCAGGACCGCGTACACGTCCTTGGTCGGTGCGACGTTCCAGTCGGGGGCCAGCGTCTCGGTCGGCTCCCACTTGCCCACGTCGAAGATCCCGGCCAGGTCCTCGGGCTTCCGGCTCGCCGCGTACCGTCCGCACATCTCGCTTACCACCCCTACCGAGCGCACCGTTGCTGCTGCCCCCATGCTGCCGCACCCGGCGCCCGGGCCGGACGGCGCGCGCCCCTGGCCGACGCCTGCGCCCCCGACGGAACCCGTTCCCGCGTAGCTGCGTTTTTCCTACTGTCTGCCCGGAGGTGCCAGACTGCGGCACCTCCGCGGCCGGGCCGACACCGCCGCCGGACGCACGCCAGGAACGACCCGGACAGGAGCCACCCACAGATGGAAAGCACCAGCGCGAGCGACCTGTGGGACCGCGTCTTCGGCACCCAACCCGACCCGTCCCACTGGCTGGTCGTGATCACCGGTCTGATCGCGCTCGCCGTCGTCACCTTCCGGCTGTCCTGGCGGCTGGCGCGGAACGCGATCACCATCGCGCACGAGGGCGGGCACGGCCTGGTGGCGCTGCTCAGCGGGCGCCGGCTGAACGGCATACGCCTGCACTCGGACACCTCGGGGCTGACCGTCTCGCGCGGCAAGCCGACCGGCCTCGGCATGATCCTCACCGCCGCCGCCGGCTACATAGCGCCCTCCCTGCTGGGCCTCGGCGGCGCCTGGCTGCTGGCCTCCGGGCACATCACGGCCCTGCTGTGGGGCGCGACCGCGCTGCTCGTGGCGATGCTGGTGATGATCCGCAACGCGTACGGGGCGCTGTCCGTCCTGGTCACCGGCGCCGCGTTCCTGCTGGTCTCCTGGCTGACGGAGCCCGAGGTGCAGGCGGCGTTCGCGTACGGAGTGGTGTGGTTCCTGCTGCTCGGTGGGGTCAGGCCGCCGTTCGAGCTCCAGCGCAAGCGGCGGTACGGGCAGGCCGGGGACTCCGACCCGGACCAGCTCGCCCGGCTGACGCACGTACCGGCGGCGCTGTGGATGTTCCTCTTCCACACGGTCACGCTCTGCTCGCTGCTCGGCGGCGGGCGCTGGCTGCTGGACGTCTGAGCGTCGGGACGGGGCGGACCCGTCCGGGCGCCCGCCGGCACGGGTTTGGCCGAGCGCCGGCCGCTGCCGACCCGTCCGGGGTCCGGATGGGTGCCCCGCCCGTACGGGCTCCGGCCGAGCGCCCACTCGCACGGGTCCGACCGAGCATCCGGCAGCTCGTCCGCGCGGCACCGCGTCGCGGCCGGGCGCCCGGCCCGTACGCGGTGTTCACCCCGCGGGCGACCGGCCCCCACCGGGTGTTCGCCCGGTGAGCGGCCACGGGTCGGACCACGTCTATCAGTGCCGTGTTACGAAGGGGTTTCACCGTTTTTGATCGGTAATGGCCCTTCGACGGAGCCACTAAAGTAAGGCTCATGACCGGCACTGAGACCTCCCCGGATGACGCCCTCGCTCTCTGGCCTGCTCCGCTCGCGCACGAAGCGGTCGATGCGACCGTCACCGTGCCCGGTTCCAAGTCCGTGACCAACCGCGGCCTGGTCCTCGCCGCACTCGCCGCCGAGCCCGGTTGGCTGCGCCGCCCGCTGCGCTCCCGCGACACGTTGCTGATGGCCGAGGCGCTGCGCGCGCTCGGCGTCGGCATCGAAGAGACCATCGGGTCCAACTCCGCCGGCGGGCCCGGCGCCCCCACCGGCAGCGGCGAAGCCTGGCGGGTGATCCCCGCGGGCCTGCACGGCCCGGCCACCGTGGACGTCGGCAACGCCGGCACCGTCATGCGCTTCCTGCCGCCGGTGGCCGCGCTGGCCGACGGCCCGGTCCGCTTCGACGGCGACCCCCGCTCCTACGAACGCCCGCTGCACGGCGTGATCGACGCGCTGCGCGCGCTCGGCGCCCGCATCGACGACGACGGCCGCGGCGCCCTGCCGCTGACCGTGCACGGCAACGGCAGCATCGACGGCGGCCCGGTCCGCATCGACGCCTCCGCCTCCTCCCAGTTCGTCAGCGCCCTGCTGCTCTCCGGCGCCCGGTTCAACCAGGGCGTCGAGGTCCGGCACGTCGGCTCCGCACTGCCCTCCATGCCGCACATCCGGATGACCGTGGACATGCTGCGCAGCGCCGGCGCCGCCGTGGACACCCCCGAGGCGGGCGGCGAGCCCGACGTGTGGCGGGTGGCCCCGAGCGCCCTGCTCGGCCGCGACCTGGTGGTGGAGCCCGACCTGTCCAACGCGGCCCCGTTCCTGGCCGCCGCGCTGATCACCGGCGGCCGGGTGACCATCCCCGACTGGCCCGAGCACACCACGCAGCCCGGCGACGCGCTGCGCGACATCTTCACCGAGATGGGTGGCTCCTGCGAGTTCACGACGACCGCCGACGGCACCGCGCTGACCTTCACCGGCACCGGCCGCATCCGCGGCATCGACGCCGACCTGCACGAGGTGGGCGAGCTGACCCCGGTGATCGCCGCGGTCGCGGCGCTGGCCGACTCCGAGTCGGTGCTGCGCGGCATCTCCCACCTGCGGCTGCACGAGACGGACCGGCTCGCGGCGCTGGCCAAGGAGTTCAACGACCTCGGCGGCGACGTCGCCGAGACCGAGGACGGCCTGCGCATCCGCCCCCGCCCGCTGCACGGCGGCATCTTCCACACCTACGAGGACCACCGGCTGGCCACCGCGGCGGCCGTGCTCGGCCTCACCGTCAGCGGCATCCAGGTGGAGAACGTGGCCACCACCGCCAAGACACTGCCCGACTTCCCCGGCCTGTGGACAGGGATGCTCAGCGCGACGCCCGGGGCGGCCCCGGTGTCGCGAGGCTGAGCGTCCCACCATGCGCCGCTACGGAAAGCACACCGACGAGGACGACGTACGCGTCCGCCCGGGCCGCCGGGGCAGCCGCCCCCGCACCAACCTCAGGCCCAAGCACGAGGACGCCGCCCCCGGCTTCGTGCTGACCGTGGACCGGGGCCGCATCACCTGCCTGGTCGACGGCCGCTCCATCCACGCCATGAAGGCCCGCGAGCTGGGCCGCAAGGGGGTGGTGGTCGGCGACCAGGTGGCCGTGGTGGGCGACCTGTCCGGCGACAAGGACACCCTGGCCAGGATCGTCCGCGTGCAGCCGCGCAGCTCCGTGCTGCGCCGGACGGCCGACGACGACGACCCGTACGAGCGGGTGGTGGTGGCCAACGCCGACCAGTTGGCGATCGTCACCGCGCTCGCCGACCCCGAGCCGCGGCCCCGGCTCATCGACCGCTGTCTGGTGGCCGCGTACGACGCCGGTCTTGAGCCGCTGCTGGTGCTCACCAAGTCCGACCTGGCCCCGCCCGACGCGCTGCTGTCCACGTACCAGCTCCTGGACGTGCCGCACGTGGTGACCAACCGCACCGAGCTCGCCGACGGCGGCGCGGCCGACCGGGTCAGGGAGCATCTGACGGGGCGGGTCACCGCCTTCGTCGGGCACTCCGGGGTCGGGAAGACGACGCTGGTCAACGCGCTGGTGCCGGAGCGCAAGCGGGCCACCGGGCACGTCAACGCGGTGACCGGCCGCGGTCGGCACACCACCACGTCCGCGCTCGCGCTGCCCCTGCCGACCGGCAGCGGCTGGGTGATCGACACCCCGGGGGTGCGCTCGTTCGGGCTGCACCACGTGGACCCGGCGCGCGTCATCCACGCCTTCCCCGACCTGGAGGCGGGCACCGCGAACTGTCCGCGCGCCTGTAGCCACGACGAGCCCGACTGCGCACTGGACGCCTGGGTGGCGGACGGTCACGCCGACCGGGACCGGCTGTACTCGCTGCGCCGGCTGCTCGCCACCCGCGAGCGCCACGAGGGGGACTGACGGCGCCCCGGGGACGCCCGGGAACCCGGTGCCGACGTTTGCCCGTTGATCTCTGAGGTACATGCTTCTTCGCACACCTACCGAACAGCGGGAGGCAATCTGATGGCGTGGCTTCTCGTGGTGGTCGCAGGTCTCCTGGAAACGGGCTTCGCCGTCTGCCTCAAGCTCTCCCACGGGTTCACCCGGCTGTGGCCGACGATCGCGTTCTGCATCTTCGCGCTCGGCAGCTTCGGCCTCCTCACCCTCGCCCTGAAGAAGCTGGACGTGGGCCCGGCGTACGCGGTGTGGACGGGCATCGGCGCGGCCGGCACCGCCATCTACGGCATGGTCTTCCTCGACGACCTGGTCTCCACGCTGAAGATCGTCTCCATCTCCTTCGTCATCGTGGGCGTCATCGGCCTCCAACTCTCCGGCTCGGCCCACTGACCCGCCCCCCGCTCAGCGCTCCGGTCAGTCCCCGGGCCCCGGCCTCGGCCAGCCCGACGGGTGTGCCTGGCCCGGCCGCCCCATCGGTCCCGGCTGCCCCACCGGCCCCACCCCGTACCGAGGTACGAGCACCAGCCGGACCAGCGCGGCCACCTCGTCGGCGGCGACCGGCGCCACCACGTACGACACGGCCAGCCGCGCCGCCGTCTCGCACACCCGGCCCAACTCGGCGCGCGCGGCCGGTGGCCAGTCCGCGCTGAGCGCGACCCGGGAGCGGTCGCTGACCTGCCGCACCATCTCGACGGGCGTCGGCAGCCCCCTGGGCAGTGGCGGGCCGGGGGGCGGCGGATCGTCGAACGCGGGCCGGGCGGGCGCCGTTCCCCGGTCCG
>NZ_JBEHZD010000483.1:0-6160 GCF_040240285.1 Streptomyces sp. HSW2009
CCCGGCCCGGCCCTGGGGGGCGCCCCGGGCGGGGGGGGGGGTGTTGGGCGGCCGGGGGGGGGCGGCGCGCGGCGCGACCTGTCCGGCGGCCGCGGCCCCGCCGCGCGCGCGGGCGGGCTCCCGGTAGTGGACCGCTTCGCCGCGCGGGAAGCGGTCCTTGGTGGTGGGGCTGTTGCCGCCGGTGAACACGAGTGTGGGGAAGAGCCCGGCGCGGTAGTGGTCGGCCGCGGTCGTCGCCACCCCGAGGTCGTGGCTGCCCAGGCCGATCGCCACCGAGCAGGGGCGGGCCGGGCGGTTCAGGAGCAGGTAGTCCCACATCTGCTGGGCGGCGTGCAGGTCCTGGTCGTGGATGGTGACGGTCACGGGTGTTCCACCTTCGCCTCTGATTCGCGGGTGAGCAGGCCGTCGAGCAGGTTGCGCGGCCGGGCGGCGGCGCCGAGCAACGCCCGGTGCAGGGGCTCCAGGCGTTCGGGGGCGAAGCCGCACGCACTCCACTCGTCGTAGGACAGGGCAAAGCCGAGTTGCTGCCACAGCTTCCCGTTGGCGGCCTCGTGGCTGCCCGCCGGCTCCAGCAGGACCAGCGGGGTGGCCGTCCACAGGCTGTCGAGCAGGGTGCCACCGCCTGGCTTGCTGACGATGGCCCGCGCCGACCTGGCCAGCTCGTACGACAGGTGCCGCCCCTGCGCCCCGGGGTCCGCGGAGGTGGTGGGGCTCCCGGGCGCCGTGGGAGCTGCGGACGTCGCGGGGGTTACGGCGTTCGCGGGCGTGGCGGTACGCGTGGGGGTGGGGGTATTCGTCGAGGTGGCAGCGTCCATGAAACTGACGGTGCTCGTCGGGCTGGTGGTGTTCGTGGGGACGGGCAGCAGCGGTGGCAGGCCGTCGTCGTGCCAGGGGTGCCAGTCGGGGTCGAGGGTGAAGCAGCGGGCCCCGTCGATCGCCGCGGACGCCTGCGGCACGATCAGGTCGAGCGGCAGGCCGGCCCCGGCGAGCTGCCGCGCCCGGGCCCGGTAGCTGCCGATGGCCCAGCCGCCGCCGTGCACCAGCAGCCGATCCCCGCGCGCGGCCCACGGCAGCGGCGGGCGCGGGTCGACGGGGATGGTCCAGGGCAGGGTGCCGTCCGCGCGGGCCAGCCACACGTGCTCGGCCCCGGGTGCGTAGCGGCCCGCGCGACGGTAGGAGGGTGAGATCACGGCGTCGACGTGGCAGGCGACCGTACGCGTCGGCCGACGGGTGAGGTAGCCGTCGAGCAGCCGCAGCCAGAAGCCGGAGAACACCACGAAGGTGTCCACCTCCTGCTCCGCCCAGTGCGCTTCGAGCGCCGCCACGGCCTCGGGCGTGAGGTCGTCGACCGGGTCGGTCGCCAGGCCCTGGGCGGCCACCGCAAACCGCAGGTTGCGCTGGAAGCGCCGGCGGGAGTCGACCACGGCCGCCAGCCGGTCGGCCGGCAGCCAGCGTTCCAGTACGTCGACCGCGACGTCGGCGCCGCGTTCGCGCAGCCGCTGGGCGAGGCGCACGCCCGGCACGTGCGCGCCGAGCGCCACCCCAGAGGTGAGGACGGCGATCATCCGGCCGGCACCTCCACGCGGGTCGTGCCGATCCCGGCGGTGGCCGCGCAGTGCTCGGTACGGGCCCGCAGCGCCGGGAACTCCTCCGGCGTGCAGAGGGCGGCGCAGACGAGCCGGCCCCGCGGGGTGCACAGGCTGCCGCCCGACAGGGGCAGCACGCCGGGCCGTGCACCGCCGTCGTACAGCAGTCCCGCCGCGCGCAGTGCGAACAGCAGGTTGGTCACGTCGGCTCCCTCGGCCACGAAGACGTCCTGTTGCCACAGATGGGCGCGGAGGCCGTGGGACCGGAAGCGTGCGTCGAGCTCCAGCGTCAACAGCCCCATCGACATCCGGGCGTTGACCTCAAGGACGGGCAGCCAGCCGCCGTCGGCGAGCAGCATGGAGTCGATGCCGGCGGGGCCCGTGTAGCCCGCCGCCGCGAGCGCGCTGGCCACCTGTTCCAGGACGGCCGGGTAGCCGCGCCGGTCGAGTTCGGCCGGCAGCTCGGGTGGCACCGGGTGGGAGACCGCGTGCCGGTAGCCGCCGTTGGTCATGCCCTGGAGGCCGCGCAGGAACCAGGTGCCGTCCGGGCGCACCTGGAGGTGGGCGGAGAAGTCCACGGCCCGCTCGTAGCGGGGTTGCACCACCAGTTCGGTGTGCAGGCCCGCGTCCTCCTGGGTCTTGATGCGGCGTACGAGCCGGCGCAGCGCTCCGGGTCCGGTGACCTCGACGGTGCCGCGGCCGGCCACGCCGTAGGGGTCCTTCACCAGGACGGTGCCAGCCAACTGCTCGACGGCTGCGGCGAGTTCGGCTGCCGAGCGGACCACCGTGCCCGCTCCGGGCAGTCCGAGCGCCGCCGCCAACTCCGATGACCACGCCTTGCCGTTGACCTCCTGGACGACGGCGGGCGGCGGCAGTTCGGATTCGCTGTCCGGGACTCGTGCCAGCAGCGGGGTGGTCGCCGGGATGACCGCGTACGGCTGGAGGTGCGCGGCCCCGGCCAGGGCGCGACACAGCGCGGGGTCGTCGGCGATCGCCGCTTCCAGCGGTGAATCGGCCTCGCCCGGCGCGGCGGGCCCGGTCGCGAGGGACCGGAAGGTGATGCCCGCCGCGCCGAGCGCTTCGCGTTGGGCCGGGGCCAGGGCACCGCGGGTGATCAGCAGGTCATCGGGTTGGCAGGCCACGGCGAGCGCCTCGTCGAGGCCGGCGACCACTGCCTGGGCCTCGGCACCCACCAGGCTGGGCAGTCGGGTGCGGGCGGGCGGGCACCAGAACCGCTCGGCGTCGAAGGTGCCGAAGCGGGCGGTGCCCAGGCGCTGCGCCGGGCCGGTTCCGACCGTCACGGGGCGGGTTCCCGGCGTGCGACGACCTCCGCACTGAACGTACGGACCGACTTGAGGTGTTGCAGGCTCAGGTTCTCGAAATCCAGCTCGATGTCGAATTCGTCCTCGATCTGGAGCAGGAATTCGATGGCCTCCAGCGAATCCAGGCCGAGCATGGCCACCATGTCGACGTCGGGCGATATCTGGGCGGGCTCAAGCCGGCGACTGAGCACGTTGGCCAACACCTTCATCACCCGCGCCTCGGTGTCGGTCATCTCCTGCACCTTTCACACCCCGTTCATGTAGAGGAGAATGCACTTCGAGCAGACCGGCATCATTCCCGTTTCGGCCAGGATCGTACGGACGCGGCGGAACTTTTCGCTTTGCCACAGTTGCAGCGTCGGCGTCTCGTACAGATTCCCGACGACGAACTCGGGAAAGAACTTGCAGGAACTCACGTTTCCGTCCGCATGGACCTCCATGCGGTTGGTGACGGCCAGGCAGCGGGTGCGTCGCTGAGCCGGCTCCGAGGTGCCGAGGATGAACGACTCGACCTCGTCCTCCGCCAGTTCCGGCTGGTAGCGGATGCGCGGCGACCAGGTGCGGGAGGCGAGCCGTGCCATGGAGTCCCGGAGTACCGGAAGCAACTCCTCGGGCAGCCGGTAGGTGTAGGAGTGCCAGGTGGGGCGGGCCGTCCCGGTGTCGGGCTCAAGCCAGGTGAAGTGCTCGCGGTAGACCTCGTCCATCGCCTCGGCGACCTGCGGGCTGATGAACCAGGGGAACTGGAAGTAGACGGTGTTGACGCCGACCTCCTCCGCCCACTCCATGAACTCGTACATGCGGTGCACGGTGACGTGCGAGACCATGCAGCCGACCGATACCTGACCGCGGTATTCGCCTTTCCGTTGGAGGTCGAGCATGGCCTCCATGTTCTTCATCGTCCGCTTGAACGTGCCGCGACCGCGCAGTTCGTCGTGGTCGGAGTCGAGTCCGTCCAGGCTGACGAGGAGATTGAGGTGTTCACCGATACGCAGCAGGTCGTCCATGTGGCGCTGGAAGAGCAGGCCGTTGGTGCACATGGTCACGGTGCGCGGATGGCGTTCGATCAGACGTGACACCTCGTCGAAGCGGCTGTGCATCAGGGGTTCGCCACCCCAGATGTACAGCCGCCCGGGCACTCCAGAGGTTTCCTGGAGGATGTTTTCGATCAGCTTGGGGTCGAGCTCCTGCCGCTGCTTGTCGATTCCCCAGTCCCGGAAGAAGCCCTGCTCGTTCCATTGGTAGCAGTGTGTGCAGCGCAAGTTGCACTTATAGGTGAGCTGGAGGCTGACTTCACGCGGTATATCCGCCGCATAGGCCCCGTCGGCGCGTAACCCGGCCCGGGACTGGGAGCGAATTGCGACCGTATGCTTGATCTCTGCGAATTCTTTTGCGGTGAGCTTACGACTCGTCCTGGGAGACATCTCACTCCTCGGTTCGACTGGCAAGGCAAAGCGAATTCGTGGAGCAATCTGTCGCATCGTGGCGTGCGTGCGCCACCACTGTCAACCGATACTCGGCTCGCCGGGCACAAAGGTCAACAGGCCTGTATCCATGGACTGTTCACAGGTGCAGACCCGGGTTCGGGGCCTTGACACCCATAGGTGGTCTAGGCCACTATTCCAGGGTCTCACCCTGCCCGTCCCGCAAGGTCGAACCGCTGGATCTTGATTGCCGCCCGGAGGTCGGCAGTGGAACCAAGTGCGTGGCGCAGGTATGCCACTACGGCAATTCCACCCCGCTTCGTTCCGAACGACGACCGGCGCAATATAGACAGCGCGAAACGGATCGCCGTGCCGGGCCTTTGAGTGGTGTTGCTCCGCGGTGTGAGAACTCGCCCGCGCGACGGGCCGCCCCACCGTCGCCCCCCCGGGCGCCGGGCGCACGGAGCCGTGCCGCGCGAAGATCACGGCATTTCCTCGACGGCGACCAGTCCTCCCGCTCCCGCCGCCACCCCACCCCACCGGTTATGGAACTGTCGTGGTGATCGCGCGGCGTACGAGGGGGCTGGAGTAGACGACGCTGGTCGTGACCGAGCCGAGCCCGGCGATGCGGCCCGTCGTCGTTTCGAGGTGGCGCATGGACCGGGCGACGACCTTGAGGACGAAGCAGTCCTCGCCCGTGACGTGGTGGGCCTCCACGATCTCGGGCATGGCCGCCACCAGGTCGTGGAACGGCTTGTAGTTGCTGGTGGGGTACCGGAGTCGGACGAAGGCCAGGATGTCGAGGCCCAGCCGTTGCGGGTCCACCACCGCCGAGTACCCGCGGATCACACCGCTCTCCTCCAGACGTCGCACCCGCTCGGTGACGGCGCTGGCCGACATGGAAACGGTCCGGGCCAGCTCGGCGTAGCTGGCCCGCCCGTGGTGCTGGAGGGCTTCCAGGATGCGCACATCGATCTCGTCCAGGGAATCATCGGCCATGGACAAGGATTACCACGCGATCCGTGGTGATGCCCGACAGCCACCGGGGATCATCCGTTCCCGACCGCGGCTACGCTCCGTAGTGTCTTCCGCATGAGCAACTTTTCTGCAAGCCCCGCCCTGCGCATGCCCCCGGCGCCGCCCGCGGAGGCCGCCGCCTTCTTCGCCGCCCGCCTCACCTTCCAGGCCGACGTCTCCGACGTCCGTGCCTCGCTCGACTCGGCCGACCCCGGTTTCGTCCTGGTCGACTCGCGTGGGGACGCCGGCTGGCAACAGGGCCACGTGCCGGGCGCGATCCACCTGCCCACCGCCGACATCCCGACCCGAGCAGCGGACCTGCTCGACCCCGAAGTGCCGGTCATCACCTACTGCTGGGGGCCGGGCTGCGACGGAGCCACCCGCGCGGCGCTGGCGCTCAGTCAACTCGGCTACCGTGTCAAGGAGATGATCGGTGGCATCGAGTACTGGATTCGGGAGGGGTTTACGGTCGCCACACCGACCGGCACGGAGCGGCGCGAGCCCGACCCGTTGACCGCCCCGGTCGGCTCCCCCGTCTGTGCATGCTGACGGCCCACCCCCGGGCCACCCCACCCGCCCAGCCGGGGGGTGCCTCGGAAGCCGGGGGTGACTCGGGCCCTGGGGTGGCTCGGGGCCCTGGGGTGGCTCGGGCCCTAGGGTGACTCGGGGCCCTTGGGTGACTCGGGTGCAGGGCGGGGGCCACTCACCGGCACGGGACCACCGGCCCCGAGGGGGCCGGTGACCTGGTACGGAGCCAGTGACCTGGTGGGGAGCGAATGACTTGGCACGAGGCCGGTGGCTTGGTGCGAGGCCG
>NZ_JBEHZD010000484.1:0-6139 GCF_040240285.1 Streptomyces sp. HSW2009
CCCCGGCCCCGCACCCGCCCCCCCCCGTCCGCGGGGGGGCCACAAAAAACCGGGGGGGGGCAACAAACCCCCACCGGCCCGCCCGCCCGCTAGGGGCGACGGCCGATACCGCTCTGACCAGCGACTATGTCACTTCTTGCCGGAGGGGCTGACGTGGACGATCATCGTCGAGCCGTCCCAGGCCTCGTGCAGGATGCTGATCCGGGTGTTGGTGTCAGGAACCTGAACGCCACCGGTCGGGTTGGTGTCGTACCAGTAGGTGCCCTTGCGGTCGTCGAAGACCGGCACGCCGCGCTTCGACTTGACCTTCGCGGCCTTCCCGTCCTTGTGAAGGGTGTAGCCGTCGGTGCGGAAGTGGCTGAAGGTGGAGTCGTACGCCTGGAAGCGGTTGCGCATCAGGGTGCCGTCCGCCCACTTCTCGGGCTTGGCGTGGGCGTCGATCGGCAGGATCTGGCCCTTGCCCGGGTGCACGCTCACGTTGTTGTCGGGCTGCGAGGTGTCCCACAGCCAGATCAGCAGGCCGTTCTGGTACGGGTAGTGCTCGACCCAGCCCGGGCGCGAGGTGGCCCAACCGAAGTTGTACGGGCCGACCTTGAGGGTCTTGTCGTAGCTGACGTACTGGCGGTTCTCCGCGATGTAGTACTGCGGGTACTCCTTGGTGAGCGAGTCACCGATACGCGAGAAGCCCTTGCTCGTCCAGCCGTTGTCGTCGCCCTCGGCGCCGTCCGTGAAGAGCGGCTTGCCGTCGGCGGTGACGCTGATCTCGTCGGCGGCGAAGCCGAGTTGGGCGGCGCCGCCGTCGGTCTGGTAGCGGAAGCGCACGTCGATCTTCTTGCCCGCGTAGGCGTCCAGCGGGAAGGAGAGCTTCTTGTACGTCTTCGAAACGCCGGTCAGCGCCGGCTTGTCGCCACCGTCGCGCGGGATCTGCTTACCGTCGGCGGTGCCGTCCACGGGCGTCCAGTTGGTGCCGTCCGTGGAGACCTCGGCGTACAGGTAGTCGTAGTTCTCCTCGATGTCCCACCAGCCCTGGAGGTCGAGGGACGCCTTGGACTTGCCCGTCAGGTCGACCGGGCGCGACAGGGTGTTCTTGAGGTCGTTGCCCTGGCCGCTCCACCACTGCTTGCTGCCGGCGGCGGGCGTGACGACCTTGGTGGTGCTGGTCTTGGAGGGCAGCTCGACCACGAGCGCCTGCTTGTCCCGGGTGTTGTACTCGGCCACGCCCAGCTTGTGGGTGGACCGGGTGGCCGACTTCGCCTGGGCGTAGTTGAGCCAGCCCAGCTTCAGCTTGTCCCAGGCGTTCATGTCACCAGGCAGGTCACCGATGGAGTCCTTGCCGGTGCCGAGCCAGGAGCCGGCCGACATCAACGACCAGAAGGCGACGGAGGATTCGCCCTGGTTGGTGGTGTCGTACTCGTCCGGCAGGCCGAGGTCGTGCCCATACTCGTGGGCGAAGACGCCGAGGCCGCCGTTCTCCGGCTGCATCGTGTAGTCGCCGACCCAGATGCCGGAGTTGCCGATCTGCGAGCCACCGGCCTTGTTGTCCGCCGGGCCGGTCTTGCCGTTGTCCGTGCCGTACGCGTACCAGCGGTGCGCCCACAGCGCGTTGGTGCCCTGGACGCCGCCGCCGGCCGACTCGTCCTCACCGGCGTGCACGATCTGGAAGTGGTCGATGTAGCCGTCGGGCTCGTTGAAGTTGCCGTCGCCGTCGAAGTCGTACCGGTCCCACTGGTCGTACTTGGACAGGTCCGCCTTGATCTGGGCGTCGGTGCGGCCGGCCGCCTTCTGGTCCTCGGCCCACCGGGTCACCCCGTCGCGGATCAGGTCCCAGGCGTTGGAACAGTTGCTGCTGCCGCAGAAGTTGGAGCCGTAGCGGGCCTCGTTGTAGTCGACCTTGACCCAGTCGGAGACCTCGCCCTCGACCGAGTAGCGGCCCGAGGACTGCTTCTCGTAGTACTTCTTCAGCGACTCCTTGTTCTTCGCCGTCGAGAAGTACAGGTCCTCGAAGTGCTTGCGGTTGTAATCCGCCTGCCAGGCCGTGCTGTTGTCGTCCTTGCGGTCCGGCTTGGCTATCTCGTTGTGCGCGGGGCCCGGGTCGCCGCCGTACTTCTTGACGGGGGGCTTGGGGCCGTCCGGGCCGTCCGGGTCATAGGTGGACTCGTTGTCCACCTTGGTGCCGAACTCGACCAGAATCGTAAAGATCTTGTCGGTCTTCTCGCGGCCGAGCTCCACGTACTTGCCCCGGCCGAGCTTGACGACCTGCGAGCCACCGCGGCGTTCGGCCTTGGCCTCGCCGGAGATGACCTGCCGCAGCGCGTCCTCGCGCTGTGCTTCCTGCTGCTTGCTGAACGGGCCCGCCAGATCGTGGTCGACGCGCTTGGCCGGCGCCGCCGGGTCGTTCACCTGCGTCTCGGCCGCCGTACCAGGAGCCCCGTTGCGGTCGCTGGCCTGGGCCGCTCCCACGGTCAGCGCGCCCGCACCGAGCGCGCCGATCACCGTGGCTATGGCGATGGGTCTCATCGCCCTCCGTTGTCTCTTCACCTGTGCACTGCCTCCCCAGTCAAGATGAGTGTCGCTATTTGACCGGAGTGAATGAAGAAAAGACAGATCTTGACTTGAACACGCCAGCCAAGTACTTTTTGTGCTTTTCGCACGCGACAAGGTGAACACGAGAGAAAGCGAAAGCTGCGTGGGTTACGGCCCGTTCGGGACACGCCCGGCCGACGGCAGGCCGGCGGACCCGACAACGGCCGCCACGAGCAGGCCCGTCGGCCCCGCCAGGAGGGAGCACCACGGCCCGCCACCACCGTGCACGAGCCGCCGGAGGGTCGGGAGGGGCCGGGAGGGGCGGAGTCGGAGCGGCCACGGGGCGCGCGGAGCCACGGCGGATGCACGGCACGGGGCACGCGCGTATGGGGCGGGCACCGAGGGCCGGAAGGGGCGAGCGCACGGGGACGGGCGGTAGGGGCACGGGAGTCGTACGGGACGTCGGTCGCGCGGGATGCAAGCGGGGCAGCGCTCCCCCAGACCGGCTCCGAGCCGCAGCCGACACCCCAACTCCCCGACTTGCCGGCACCCCAGCACCCCAGCACCCCAGCACCCCACCGCATGGCCAGCACGCGCCTTGCGGAACTGTCAACAGGCGCACGCCACACAGATATTGATGGCGTGAATGACTCTGTGCGCCTCTTGTGCACCGGCACCGTGCGTCAAGTCACGCTTACGGGGCGCCGTCCCGGGGCATCCAGGACCGTAGGATTTTTGCCGCTACCACTCCGTGATGCCTTGCCCAGAGATCCGCAGGGTTCTACTGGGCTCCGCTGACCTCCACCGAGCCCTCCGGGCCCACCGGGCCCCCGGGGCCCGCCTGACTCTCCGGGCCCTCAGGACCCCGGGCCCCAGGATTGCCTTCCCGCTCCTTCCGAGACCCCCGAAGCCCCCCACGATTCTCCGCGCTTCCCTGTCGTCTTCCCGAGGACGGATTACTCCCATGCCGCGTCCGACCACGGCACAGTTCGGCTACGGTTCGCTGGCCGTCGTCCTGTCGACCCTCGCCATGCTGCTGCTCTCCGAGGTGCGTTCGGGCCCCGGGGTGGCGGTCATCGCGGTGGCCGGCCTCGCGGTCGGCCTGCTCGTGGCCATGACCGTACCCATGCACCGGACCGCGACGGCGACTGCCGCTGCGCCTGCGGTCGACGACGAGCCGGGCCGGCCCTCGCCGGTCACCCCGCTCCCGCTGCCCCGCCCCGAACCCAGGACCGGCGGACACACCCTGCGCAGCTAGGGCGTCCGCGCTGCCGCACCCCCACGCGGCAGAGGCCGGCCCGGGCGATCCCGGGCCGGCCTCTGTCGTGTGGTGCGGGGTCCCGCTCGTGCGGGTGGGGCTCGGCCGTCGCCGGGCCGCCCCGGCGTCCGCGGTGGTCAGCGCGCCTCGACGACCACCGTCTTGGCCGCCCGGTCGTGCAGGCACTGCTTGAAGGGCTTGTCCCAGAGCAGCCACAACGAGTTGAGCAGCCAGAACAGCGGCCCGATCGCGATCGGCTGGGCGACGCCGGGCAGCGCGTACACCGCGGCCCTGGTCCAGCCCTTGGCGCCCGGGACGTCGCCGTCGGCCAGCATCGCCACCCGGATGCGGGCGGCCTTCTTGCCGAGCGTCTGGCCGTCGCGGGCGAGCATGAAGCCCTCGTACGCGAAGTAGACGATGAAGGTGATGACCGCGCTCAAGGCCGACTTGGCGACGTCCGGGTCCTTCGGGTCGTCCATCGCGGACTTCAGCGCACCGGTGGCCGTGAGCGCGAGCGTCCAGATGACGCCGAGGATCAGCGTGTCCAACAGCCGGGCCAAGAACCGCTGGCCCGGGGTGGCCAACGGAGCCATCCCGGCCGGGATGCCGGGGGGCTGCGTCAGGGGGTACGGAGAGTGCGGTGCCCCGTACGGGGGCGGCGGCTGATTGGCGCTCATGCCCCCGATTACATCAGCGCGCGCGGCGGGCGCCCAGATCGGGCCCGGCAATACCCATGGGGTCGTTACCCATCGGAAATCTACGCTGCCGGGCGAACCGCCCGATATCACTCCGGGTGCCCGTGACGGCACGCAGGCGTGCGACGGGGGCGGGTGCGGCGGGCGGGTACCGGGCCGCGCGTGACGCGGGTGCGGGACGGGCAGCCGGGCAGCGGGTGATGAGTAGTGCACGGCAGCAGCGGGCGCTACTCGGTCGAGACGACCACCGTCTTGCCCGCCTTGTCGTGCAGACACTGCCGGTAGGGCCGGTCCCAGGTGCACCACAGCACGTTGACCAACCAGAAGACGAAGCCGCAGCACGGCACGATCTGTGGCAGCGCGTAGGTGCCGGCCCGGTACCAGCCCGGCTGGCCGACCGGGTTCGCGCCGTCGCTGAGCATCGCCACCCGAAGCTTCATCAGCTTCTTGCCGACGGTCTGGCCACGGCTGGTCAGCATCAACCCCTCGTACACGAAGTAGATGAGGGCGAAGACGACCGAGGTCGCCGACGACTTGGCCGTGTCGTCCGGGTCGGTCGGGTCGTAGCCGCCGAACGACAGCAGCATGATCACGCTGACCGGGATCGCCACGATGAGCGCGTCCACGATCCGTGCCACCAGCCGCCGCCCGAGCCCGCCGAGCGGCGGCATCCCGGCGAGCGGATCGGCCGCGCCGCCGTAGGGATCACCGCCGTACGGGTCACCCCCGTACGGCGGCTGCCCACCGAAACCGCCCCCGCCGAAGCCGCCCCCGCCGGGCTGGTCGCCGTACGGGCCGCCGGTGGGACCGCCGTACGGGGAGCCGCTGCCCGGCGAGCCGTTGTACGGGCCGCCGCCGGTCGGTGGCCCGGTGCCGGGGTGCCCCTCGGACGGGGGCTGCTGCGGCGGTTTGCGCAGCGGATCCTCGCGCGGGGGCTCGCCGGAGCCGGGCGGTGGCTGGTCGGTGCTCATGGCCCGAGTCGAACCCGCCGCCCGCCCCGCCGCATCCGGCGGGCGCCGTTCGGGTGACCCCGCGGCCCCCGGTGGACGCCGGCGCGGCTACCGCCGGGTCACCCGGGCCGGGAGGCCACGAACGTACGGGCCGCCTTGTCGTGCCAGCACTGCCGCCAGGGGCGGTCGAAGAGGCACCACACCACGTTGACCACGCCGATCACCAGCAGCCCCAGCAGGCCGTACACCAGCCAGCGGCGCAGGGCGGCGAGGAAGGTCGGGCGGTCGTGGTCCTCGATGTCCAGGACGCGCACGCCGCACAGGAGCTTGCCCAGCGTGCGGCCCCACCTGGCGGTGGGCAGCGCCTCGTACACCACGCCGAGCAGCAGCAGGGCCGCCACCACCAGGCCCAGGTAGAGGCCGGTGGTGCCGTCCAGGAGGTAGACGGTGACGGTCTCGCCGGTCTGCTTGGCGGCCTCCACCTTCTCGTCGACGTGGTCCTTCGCCTTGGTCCACAGCGGGAAGGCGACCGCGCCGACGAGCCCGCCGAGCACCACCGTGTCGATCAGTCGGGCGGCCAGTCGCCTGCCGAGCCCCGCCGGCCGGCCCTCGGCCTGGGCCGCGCTCAGGAACGGGTGGGGGGAAGGCACATCTCCGAGCCCCCCCGACGGACGCCGAGCGGGGGGGGGGGGGGGGGGGGGGGGGAAAAAGGG
>NZ_JBEHZD010000485.1:0-6121 GCF_040240285.1 Streptomyces sp. HSW2009
GCCCCCGGCCCCGGCCGGCGCCCCCGGCGAAACGGCCGCGGGCCAGGTCGGCGCCGCCCCGTCAGCACGCGTGCCAGCGCCCCCGCCAGGCCCCGCGTCAGGGCCGAGTTGTCGGGGCGCGGCGCTCCTGCGGGCCTCCGGACGCGGCGGCTCCGGCGCCGGCGACCGGGTGGGGTGGGGTGCGTTCTGCTGGGCGCTGGTGCCGGTGGCCCTTCTGGCCTGCGGAGCCTCCTTCGGCGGCGCCGCCGGCATCGCGCTCGGGCTCGCCGCGATGACCGCAACCTGCCGTGCGCTGCTGCGCCGTACCGAGCGGCGGGCGGCGCGAATGAGCGGTGACCGACTCCACGGCCGCAGCGTACGAAGGGGACGTACGGCACCCGATGAGCCCGCTATGAGCGGCCTCTCCGATGGACGTACGACGGTCGGCTGATGTGCTCGTACGTTTGCGGCCAACTGTTTTCAGCCAACTTCGGAACAAGTTGCCCCTGTTCCTCAAGACACCCCCAAACCCGCGTCTGACCAGCTAGGAAAGGGGTGTTGGGGGTCTGGACTCCCTACGGGGAGTGGGCATCGGCGAAAGGCGCACTTCCCAGCAGGCGCTACGAGTGCAACGCTTCGTGATCGAATGCTTTACGCCAAGTTGTCATGTCGACTTACGGGCGAGTGGTGAACTGGTCACGGTGACCACACGCGACACAGTAGATTCGATCTTGGCCATGACCGGCGGGGGAACCGTTCAGGACCGAGGGGAAACGTGCAGGACCGAGAGGACGCGACCACCCAGGGGGGCTTAGTTCCATGAGCCAGGACTCCACAACCGTACCGGAGGCCGCCCGAAAGCTCTCCGGACGCCGCCGCCGGGAGATCGTCGCAGTGCTGCTCTTCAGCGGCGGCCCCATCTTCGAGAGCTCCATACCGCTCTCCGTTTTCGGCATCGACCGGCAGGACGCCGGCGTTCCCCGCTACCGATTGCTGGTGTGCGCGGGCGAAGACGTGCCGCTCCGGACCACGGGCGGGCTCGAACTGACCGCGCCGTACGGCTTGGAGGCCCTCTCACGAGCGGGCACCGTTGTCGTACCGGCGTGGCGGTCGATCACCCAGTCACCGCCCACGGCCGCGCTCGACGCGCTGCGCCGTGCGCACGAGGAGGGCGCCCGCATCGTCGGGTTGTGCACGGGCGCCTTCGTCTTGGCGGCGGCCGGGCTGCTCGACGGGCGACCGGCGACGACGCACTGGATGTACGCACCCACGCTCGCCAAGCGCTATCCGTCGGTCCACGTGGACCCGCGGGAGCTCTTCGTGGACGACGGGGACGTACTGACTTCGGCGGGCACCGCTGCCGGCATCGACCTATGCCTGCACGTGGTCCGCACCGACCACGGCGCGGACGCGGCCGGGGCGCTGGCCCGCAGGCTCGTCGTACCGCCCCGCCGCTCCGGCGGGCAGGAACGCTATCTGGACCGCTCGCTCCCGGAGGAGATCGGCGCCGACCCGCTGGCCGAGGTCGTGGCGTGGGCGTTGGAGCACCTCCACGAGCAGTTCGACGTGGAGGCGCTGGCGGCGCGCGCGTACATGAGCCGGCGGACCTTCGACCGACGGTTCCGCTCGCTCACTGGGAGCGCTCCACTCCAGTGGCTGATCACCCAGCGGGTGCTCCAGGCGCAGCGGCTCCTGGAGACCTCCGACTACTCGGTCGACGAGGTCGCCGGGCGGTGCGGGTTCCGCTCGCCGGTCGCGCTGCGCGGGCACTTCCGGCGGCAGCTCGGCTCGTCGCCGGCGGCGTACCGGGCCGCGTACCGGGCCCGTCGGCCGCAGGGCGGACCGCCCGAGCGCTCGGACCGGCCGGAGCGGCACGAGCGGGCCGACCGGCCGGAGCTGATCGAGCAGCGCCCGGGCGACCCGGTGCAGGTCCGCCGGACGTCCATGGCCGCGGCAGCCGCCCACGGCGGTCCTGCCGGCGCCACGGCGCTCACGCACGGCGGACTGGCGCACGCCGGGATGGTGCACGGCGGCCAGACGCACGGCGACCGGGAGGCCGGCAAGCCCGATTCGGACGCCTACGCCCACCGACTGCCCGAGCAGTCGGCCCGCACCCCGGGCCGCGCCAGCCTGCCCGGCCAGCGGGAACGCCCCGTAGGGTGACGGCATGAACGATCGCATGGTGTGGATCGACTGCGAGATGACCGGCCTCTCGCTGTCCGACGACGCGCTCATTGAGGTGGCCGCGCTGGTCACCGATTCCGAACTCAACATCATCGGCGACGGCGTGGACATCGTGATCCGTCCACCCGCCGAGGCGCTGACCACCATGCCGGACGTGGTGCGCGAGATGCACACCGCGTCGGGGCTGCTCGACGAGCTGGACGGCGGCACCACGCTCGCCGACGCCGAGCAGCAGGTCCTGGCGTACGTCAGGGCCCACGTGCCGGACGTGGGGAAGGCTCCGCTGTGCGGAAACTCGGTCAGCACCGACCGTGGCTTCCTGCTCCGCGACATGCCTGACCTGGAGGGCCACCTCCACTACCGGATCGTCGACGTGTCGTCGATCAAGGAGTTGGCCCGCCGCTGGTATCCGCGGGCGTACTTCAACAGTCCGCCGAAGAACGGCAACCACCGGGCGCTCGCCGACATCCGGGAGAGCATCGCGGAACTGCGCTACTACCGCGAGGCGGTCTTCGTGCCGCAGCCCGGCCCGGATTCCGAGACGGCGAAGGCCATCGCGGGGAAGCACGTCCTGCCGTCACCGAGGGCGTGACGCGGCTCGCTCCCGGCTCTCCATAAGCCGGGAGCGAGCACCCCTTCGGACCCTGTACACTTTTTCTCGGCCGGCAAGGAAAGCGCCGGTCATGGTGGGTATAGCTCAGCTGGTAGAGCACCTGGTTGTGGTCCAGGATGTCGCGGGTTCGAGTCCCGTTACTCACCCTGAACCTTTTTGGGGGGGCCCCCCCCCCCGCCCCCCAGAGGCGCGGGGCGGCCGGCCCCCCCGGGGGGGTGGGCGGGGGCGGACCCCCCTCCCCCCCCCCCCGCCCGCGCCCCCCTCCCCGCGCCGCCCCCCCCCCCAACACCGGTTCCCCAGGTTTGGGAACACGGTGGGAACAGCACCGGAGGGACACGCGCCTCGGCAGCACGGCGGGAACAGCAACCGCCCGCTCAGCCCTCCGGGGCCGGCCAGTGGTCCAGGTCACCGCCGCGCCACTCGATCTGTTCGGGATCGTCCAGCCTCAGGTCGTCCGGGTCCTCCACGCCGGCCCGGCGCAGGAACTCCGCCACGTCTCCGCGCCCGTGGGCCAGGCCGACGATGACACCGCGGATCGTGACCCGCCGCCCTCCGGAGGCCACCGGCGGATGGACGATCACGGGCGGGTGCTCAGCCATGGTTCCAGCGTGCGCCCGGGGCGGCCGGGTCGCACATCGGGCCCGGTCGTGCGTCGTGCTTTGGGTCGGCCGCGCTTGAGGGTCTGCCTCGCTTCGGAGTCTGCCTCGCTTGGGGGGGTCGGTCGCGGGCGGCCGGCGGGCTGGGGCTGGTGGCTGCTGCGGCTCGCTGGGCGGCGGGCCCGGGAGGGCCGGGGGGCCGGGAGACATGGTCGTACGACGGTCTGCGGCGGCGCCCCGCAGCGGCCCACAGGCGGGGCCCCGCGCCCCCGGGGCAAACGGGGCCACCGGGAACCGTCGGGGACCACCACGGGGCCGCCGCGGGGCGCCACGTGCGGTCAGGAGGACTCGCGGCGTACCAACTCGGCGGGGAGCACGAGTTGGGGGCGGGGCAGCGGCGTGCCGGTCTGGGGGGCGTAGCTGGCCATCTGTTCCAGCAGGACCCGGGCCATCGCGCGGCCCATCTCCTCCGTGGCCTGGCGGACGCTGGTCAGCGGCGGGTCCATGTGCCGGGCCAGGGGCGAGTCTCCGTAGCCGACGACGGCGACGTCGTCGGGGATCTTGCGGCCGTGCTCGCGCAGCACCCGGCGGGCGCCCGCGGCCATCACGTCGGAGGCCGCGAAGACCGCGTCGACGTCGGGGCGGCGGGCCAGCAGGGCGGCCATCGCCCGCCGGCCGCCCTCCTCGGTGAAGTCGGCCGGCTCGACCAGGTCCGCGGCGCGCGGCAGGTCGGCGGCCTCCAGCGCCTCGCGGTAGCCGTCGAGACGGCACTGGGCGGTGTACGTGTCGAGCGGCCCGGTGATGGTGGCGATGGCCCGCCGGCCCCGTTCGACGAGGTGGGCGACGGCCGCGCGGGCGCCGCCGAGGTTGTCGGAGTCCACGTAAGCGGCGGCCTCGCGGGCGGTGCGCCGGCCGCTGAGTACCGCCGGTATCTCCATCCGCTCCAACAGGTCGGGCAGCGGGTCCGCGGCGTGCGCCGAGATCAGCAGGACGCCCTCCACGCGGTGCGCCGCCAGGTAGTCCGCGAGCCGCTGCCGCTCCTTGGCGGTGCGGACGATGGTGAGCAGCAGTTGCAGGTCGGTGTCGGCCAGTTCGCCGCCGACGCCCCGGATGATGTCGGAGAAGTACGGCTCGGCGAAGAGTCGGGTCTCCGGCTCGGGGATGACCAAGGCCACGGCGTCGGCCCGGTTGGCGGCCAGGGCGCGGGCCGCTCGGTTCGGCACGTACCCGAGGTCGGCGACCGCCTGTTCGACCGCGGCGCGGGTACGGTCGCTGACCCGCGGCGAACCGTTGATCACCCGCGATGCGGTGCCCCGCCCCCCTCCCGCCCGCGCGGCAACCTCCTCCAGGGTGGGCCTGGTTCGCCCGGCACCCCCCCGTCTGGCCGCCGCCATCCGTGTCTCCCCCCTCATGCGCCGGTCCCCTCCATCGCGCCGCCGATCGCTAGACATTAAACAACAATCAAATGTCGGCAGCCGTGCCGCGCATCCGCCCCCGCGGCCCTGATCTGCGCCAATGCTTCAACTCCTCACAACAGGCGGCCGCTTCGGCGCCGACACGTGTTCACACCCCACAAACACGCCGCCGCGCTCCGCACGGGCCCCCGACCCATCCGTACGCGGGTTCTCTCCCCCTTACGCGGCGGGTCACGCGCGGGGAAACACGGCAGTAACGTGTCCGCGCCGCTGGTGACCACGGGGCCGATGGCCGCGCCGCGCCAGCGCGGCCGGGCGGTGGGGCGCGGTGGCGCGAGGGGGCAGCGAAACGTTTGGGCTGGCTGGGGCGGCGGAGGACGGCGATGGCCGCGGCGTGGCGGGTGGGAGCCGACGGCCACGGCGGGGTGGGCGGGGCTGATGGCCGCGGTGGGGCAATGGGGGCGAGACCCATCAGGTCAGGTCAGGTCAGGTCAGGTCAGGTCAGGCGAAGGTGTCGGGTGGTGGGGGCGGCGATGCGGTGGCGTCCGCGTCGGTGGTCGGGCGGGCGCCGCCGGTGAAGTCGGTGAGGGCGCGGCCGTGTTCGACCCGTGCCAGGTGCGGGTCACTGGCCGCGCGCCGGGTGAGTTCGGCGATCGGCAGCGGTTCGTCACCGGCCAGCAGTACGGCGTTGCCGAAGCGCCGGCCGCGCAGTACGGCCGGATCGGCGGTCAGACAGGCTTCGGCGAAGACCGCACGGGCGGTGGCCACTTGGCCGCGCAGATGCGTGAGCGGGGCGCCGTCGGCGATGTTCGCCGCGTACCAACCGCCGGGTCGCAGCGCGCGACGGACCTCGGCCAGGAACTCGACGCTGGTGAGGTGGGCCGGGGTGCGGGCGCCGTGGAAGACGTCGGCGATGATCAGGTCGGCCCAGCCGTCGGGCACCTTGCCGAGCCCCGCGCGGGCGTCGGCCGCGCGGACCCGGATGCGCCAGCCGCTCTCCCACGGCAACTCCCGGCGTACGAACTCCACCAGCGGCGCGTCCACCTCCACGACCTGCTGGGTGGAGCGGGGCCGGGACGCGGCCAGGTAGCGGGCGAGGGTGAGGGCGCCGCCGCCGAGGTGCACCGCCTGGACCGGCCGGCCCGGCGCCGCGACCAGGTCGATGACGTGGCCGAGCCGGCGCTGGTACGCGAAGTCGAGGTGGCCCGGGTCGTCCAGGTCGACGTGGGACTGCGGGGCGCCGTCGACCAGCAGGGTGTAGCCGCGCGGCCGGTCCCGGTCCCCGACGAGTTCGGCCCGGCCGCCGGCCACCTGTGCGCGGGCCGGTTCGGCGG